>JAGOCV010000336.1 GCA_017998575.1 Burkholderiaceae bacterium | reverse complement strand
ATGCCGGGGCCGGTGTCGCGCACGCGTACGTGCGGTGCGTCGACCGTGACGGTGAGGCGAGCGTGCGGATGGGTGTCGAAGTAATAAAGCGCGTTGCGGATCAGGTTGAACAGGATGAACAGGTAGGCCGTCTCATCGCCACGGAAGACGAAGTCGCGGCGCACGTCGAGTTGCACGCGCTCGCGCTGCAGGGCCGAGTCGTAGCCGTATTCATCCAGCGCGCGGCGCGTGGCGCCCGCCGTGCCGACGAGCACGAATTCGTCGGGCGAGAAGGCGTTGGTGCGCACCTCGCCGAGGGTGAGCGTGATCACCTGCAGGCCGCGCTCGACCGCCATCTGCCCGGCCGAGAGGTGGCGGTAGAGCTCGTCCACCCGCGCCAGCGCGAGCGGCCGTGCGCTGTCGTCGGACGTGGGCGCGGGCAGGGCGCGCTCGATGCTGTCCAGCGCCATGCGCACCTGGCCCAGCGGGTTGCGCACCTCGTGCGCGATCGAGCCGGCCAGCGCGGTGTAGGTGCGCCGCAGCTTGTCGGCCTCGGCACGCTTTTCGGCGAACTTGAACAGGCTGCCGCCAATGACCACCAGCACGGCGATGGGCAGGCGGGCGATGTAGTCCATGGGCCACTCGGGCTCGGGCACCACCAGCGCGTGGATGCCGGCGCCCAGCGCGATGCCGGCCACCATCAGCACCACGGTGTTTCGCCAGTCCGACAGCAGGATCAGGAAGAACACGGCCATCAGCGTGTTGGCCACCGCCACTGGCCCGCCGCCGTTGATGAACGAGGTGGCCACGAAGAACGTGGGCAGGCAGTACAGCATCACCCAGTACGAATAGGCGATGTAGTGGCGCCGCAGCCGCGCAGGCCACCGGGTCTTGAGCGCCAGGCCCGCGCACAGCACCACGGCGATGGCGCGCAGCGGCCAGTCGTCGAACGGCGGCGTCGCCTTGGCGAAGCGCAGCAGGTAGAACAGCGGAAACGCGAAGATGCCGACGAAGCCCGCGTACTTGAGCAGCTCGGGCCCGTGGTTGTGGTAATCGGCGTAGCGGCCGAACAGGCGGCTGATGAACCGTCTCATGGGCTGCCGGCGCGCGCCGCGTCGTGTCGCGGCCGGCTCAGCGCGAGGGCACGGGGGCGTGCTCGTGCAGCGCCGCCACCTGTTCGAGCAGCTGCCCGGTGAGGAACAGGGTGGTGCGTGCCACCGTGGTCACGGCTTCCTGCTGCTCGGGCGTGAGCGCGAAGCGTTCGATGCAATCCTCGACCTGCTGGATGTGCTCGGCGTCGGCCTGGGCGTGCGAGCCGAAGAAAGTGACGTTGCGCGGCTCCAGCGTGAGATCGCGGCTGATCTTGGCGAACACGTCGCGGATGTGCGGATACACGCCCTCGGCCCAGAAGCTGTAGCCCAGTCGCGGGATGGCGCCGTAGCGGAACGACACGAAGTAGAGGTAGCCCATCAGCGCTTCGGTGGCCGGCAGCGGCGGGCGGGCCAGGTCGCCCTCGCGCAGCGCGCCGATGCTTTGCAGATCGCGCACCACCATGCGCTCGTGGCCCAGCTCCTCGGCGGCATGGCGGTAGACGAACTTCAGCAACGCCTCGGGCGCGGGCTGGATGGCCACGGCCGCCTGGTTCATCGAGTTGTGGCTGGAGTAGTGGTAGATCTGCAGCATGAGGTCGCGGTACAGATCGACCGTCACGGGCTGCGAGAGCACTCGGTTCCAGAAACGTCCGGCCTTGATGGTGGCCCAGTCTTCGTCGACGAGGGTCCGCAGGCGTTGCACGAAGGAGTCAGCCATGGCGTGTGTGTTCTCCGGGTGAAAGCGGGGGATGTGCCGGTGTGGGCGGCGTCAGTTGAGCGCGGCGCGCGGCTTGAGCGCGTCGATGACCCGGGCGGGTTCGCCGCGGATCAGAGTGTAACTTTTGGAGGTGCCGGCCAGCAGCACGTCCTGCACCAGGATCGAGAAGCCGAAGCGCCGGTACAGCCGTCCGAGCGCATGCGAACACGAGGCATGCAGCGCCTGCACCGGCGCATGCTCGTGCAGATAAGTGACCGACAGCCACAGGCACTGGCGCAGCACCTCGTAATTGGTGCGGTACTCGGGCGCCAGCACCAGCCGGCCCACCTCCCAGTCGTGCGCGCCGCGGGTCGGCGGCACGCTGTCGGCGGCCTGGGCCAGCAGCGTCTCGGTGAGCGTCAGGCCATGGCCCATCGGGACCACGCGGATGGTGCCGATCAGCCGTCCGCGCCAGTGGAACGCGCCGACGAAGCCGAGTTCGTCGCGCAGGCGCTCGTGCGCCTCGAAGCCGGGATCGATCACCGTGTGCGTGCTCAGGTCGATGTGCTCGCGCAGGTGCAGCACCTGCGCGATCGCCCGTGCGCCGGTGAGGCGGCGCAGCGTGATCTCGTGCGGCACGAACGCATCGCCCACGTGCAGCGGCCGCTCCGGCACGCCGGCGGCCATGGGAACAGGAGCGGTGAACCTCTCGGGCGTGCGGAGGTTGGCGGTTTGATGCATGGCGCTTACAGGAAGCGGGCGCGGCGATGGCGCGGGCACGCCGCCGGATTCAGGCTTCGCCGCCCGGTGTGGAAAATTATCGGCAGAAGCTGTGCTTTATGCCCGAAAAGATGAGGATAAATACGTCAATATGACGTTTGATTCCATCATTCGATTCGATTGCGCCACATCTGCTAAGGCGCAAATGTGCGAAAAAAAGGCGCCCGCAGGCGCCTTTTCAATCACAAGGGCCGCAGGGCCCGCCGGGTTACTGCGGTGTGTAGCCCGCCGCCTTCACCAGCGCGGCCGAGGCCTGCGACGACGCCGTGATGCGCTGGCCCAGCGCCTCGGGCGTGCTGCTCATGAGCGTGATGCCCAGGTTGCTGAGCTTCTCGCGCATCTCGGGCGTGGCCACCACCTGTGCGATGGCGGTGTTGTAGCGGCGCACGATGTCGGCCGGGGTGCCGGCCGGAGCGATCACGGCGGTGAAGATCTGGTCTTCCAGGCCCTTGATGCCGAGCTCGGCGTAGGTGGGCACGTCGGGGATCGAGGCGACGCGCGTGGTGCCGTTGACGGCCAGGATGCGCACCTTGCCGGTGGACACCTGCGGCAGCATCACGCCCACCGAACCGATGCCGGCGGCGATCTGGCCGGCCAGCACGTCCTGCGCCACCGGGCCGTCGCCCCGGTAGGGCGCCGACTTCAGGTCGGCCGACAGCGCCTTGGCCACCACGCCCACGGCGAAGTCGGGCACGCTGGCCGGGGCGGGCACGCCCACGTTGCCGGCCGTCGCGTTCTTCTGCGCCCAGGCGCCGAAGTCCTTCATGCTCGACACGCCGGAGGCGGCCGTGGTGCTGATGGCGAACACGTCGGGGTTGATGGCCACCAGGCCCACGGGCGCGAAGTCCTTGGCCACGTCGTAGCCGGGGGCCTTGAGCGTGTGCGGGATCATCGTCAGCGCGTGGCTGTTGGAGAGGAAGATGGTGGTGCCATCGGGCTTGGCGGCCTTGAGCACCTGGGCGGCGATCTGGCCGCCGGCGCCGGCGCGGTTTTCCACCACCACGGGGCGGCCGAGCACCTTTTCCATGCCCAGCGCCAGGTTGCGCGCGATCACGTCGGTGCTGCCACCGGCCGGAAAGCCCACCAGCATCTTGATGGGCGCGTTGTCCTGGGCCATGGCGGCCGAAGTGCCCAGCGCCAGCACGGAAACCGCGAGCGCGCGGCGCAGGGGGGAGGCGAGGAATCTGACAGAGTTCATGTGGAATGCGTCCTTTCTGATCGCATGCGGTTTCGATGCAAAAAGCGTGCTCGGCGCCTGCGCGTTTCTCTGGAGAAACCCCGGGGAAACATGCACCGCGCACAGCGCGCGGACAGGGCGTGATTGTGAACTCAACGCGCCCGCGCCGGCGTCGGGATCGTGCCGGATGGGCGCATGTCAGGCGCGGGCCGCAGGCACCTGCCAGTG
>JAGOCV010000335.1 GCA_017998575.1 Burkholderiaceae bacterium | reverse complement strand
GCGTTGCTGGGCCTGGGGGTGGGCATCGCGTCGGCCTGGGCGCTGCGCGATGATCTGGCCAACGGCCGGCTGGTGCAGCTGGCGCCGGACTGGTTCGCCCCGCCCTTGCCCGTCTACCTGATCTACGCGCCGTCGCGCTTGCAGCCGGCCCGGCTGCGGCGTTTCATCGAGGTCATGCGCGAGCATCTGCCGGCGGAGTTGCGCGCGAGTGACGCGGTTTAGGCGCAGTTCGCGGCATATCAGGGATTACCAGCAGCGCCGCGGCCGGATTGCGACAAGTGGCATCGGCCGTTGCCAGAATGGCAGGTTCCTTGCATTTTGTGTGGAAAGTGGGCGCTAGGCATTGACCTGGGCATCGGACAGAATTTCTGTACCGAAACATCAGGGGAAAATAATGACGACACTGCTCACCACCACCGACGTCGCGAAGATCGTGGCCGCACAGGGCCCGCGCAAGGTATTCGAGGATCTGCTGGATTATCTGCTGGCCGATTTCCTGCGCTGGCAGGAGTTCGACAAGAGCGCGCGCGTCGCCAGCCATTCGGCGACCGGCGTGATCGAACTGATGCCCACGGCCGACAATGACCTCTACAGCTTCAAGTACGTCAACGGCCATCCCGGCAATCCGACGGCCGGCCTGAGCACCGTGATGGCCTTTGGCGCGCTGGCGCAGGTCAACACCGGCGAACCGCTGCTGATCAGCGAACTGACGCTGACCACCGCGCTGCGCACCGCCGCCACGTCGGCGCTGGCCGCCCGCGCCCTGGCCCGTCCGGGCTCGCGCAGCATGGCGTTGATCGGCAACGGCGCGCAAAGCGAATTCCAGGCGCTGGCGTTCCATCACATCCTGGGCATCGACACGCTGCACCTGTACGACGTCGATCCGGCCGCCACCGACAAGCTCGAACGCAACCTGGCCGGCGTGCCCGGCTTGCCCGGCTTGCGCCTGCGACGCTTCGACAGCACCGCCGCGGCCGCCAAGGGCGTGGACATCGTGACCACGGTGACGGCCGACAAGGCCTACGCCCCCATCCTGACCGCCGACATGATCGAGCCGGGCATGCACATCAACGCCGTGGGCGGCGACTGCCCGGGCAAGACCGAGCTGCACGCCGACGTGCTGCGCGCGGGTCCGGTGTTCGTCGAATACGAGCCGCAGACGCGCATCGAGGGCGACCTGCAGCAGATGCCCGCCGACTTCGCGGTGACCGAGCTGTGGCGCGTGCTGACGGGCCAGAGCGCCGGCCGCCAGGGCGAGCGCGACATCACCGTGTTCGACTCCGTCGGCTTCGCGCTCGAGGACTTCTCGGCCCTGCGCTGGCTGCGCGACAGCGCGGTCAAGCATGGCATCGGCACCCGGGTGGAAGTGGCGCCGCGGCTGGCCGATCCGAAGAACCTGTTCGAGCTCGTGCGTGGCCGCCAGGCCGCCGCGCAGGCCGCGGCCCGCGCCAGCCAGGCGCTGCTCAAGGACTGAGCCGCGCCGGGGGCGCCGCGGCCTATTCGGGTTGCGGCGGCTCGTGCGACACCGGCCGCCCCAGCAGGAAGCCCTGGAAGTGCGAGCAGCCTTCCTGCGTCAGCCTTTCCAGCTGGGCCGCGGTCTCCACCCCCTCGGCGGTGGTGGGGATATCGAGGCTGCGGCCGATGCCGTTGATGGCGCGGATGATGGCCAGCGCCTCCTTGCTCGATTCGACGTCCTGCGTGAAGGACTTGTCGATCTTGATCTTGTCGAACTCGAAGGTGCGCAGGTAGCCCAGCGAGGAATAGCCGGTGCCGAAATCGTCCAGCGCCACTTTCACGCCCAGCTGCTTGAGCCGGTTGAGCGTGGTCAGGTTGGCTTCGGAGTTGGCCAGCAGCACCGATTCGGTGATCTCCAGCTCCAGCCGCCGCGCCGGCAGGCCGGACGTGGCCAGGGCCGATTCCACCAGCGAGACCAGCGCATTGTTGGTGAACTGCGTGGCCGACAGGTTCACCGCCACGGTTTCGTGCGCGTCCCAGGTCATGGCTTCGCGGCAGGCTTCGTGCAGCGTGAAAGCGCCCAGCTCGTGGATCAGCCCGGTCTCTTCGGCGATCGGGATGAAGTCGTTGGGCATGATGAGGCCCTTGGCCGGGTGCTGCCAGCGCATCAGCGCTTCGCGCCCCACCGTGCGGACATGGCTGGCGTCCTTGATGGGCTGGTAGTACAGCTGCAGCTGCTGCGACAGGATGGCCTGGCGCAGGTCCATCTCCATTTCGTGGCGCTTGAGCGCGGCCGCCTCCATTTCGGGCTTGAAGAACGCCAGGCAGTTGCGGCCGTTGCGCTTGGCCTCGTACAGCGCCATGTCGGCGTAGCGCAGCAGGTGGTCGGCGCCGCATTCCTGCGCGGTGGCCCGGGCGATGCCGATGCTGACGCTGACCGGCACGGTGTGGCCGTCGACCTGGAAGGGTTCGCGCACCGCGTCGATCAGGCGCTGGGCCATCTGGCGCAGGTCGTCGGTCTTTTCGATGCCGGGCAGCACCACCGCGAATTCGTCGCCGCCCAGGCGCGCCAGGGTGTCCTGCTCGCGCAGGTTCTTGGCCAGGCGACGCGCCAGCTGGCGCAGCAGTTCGTCGCCGTACTGGTGGCCGAGCGTGTCGTTGACGCTCTTGAAGTTGTCCAGGTCCAGGCACAGCACCGCGGCGCTGCGTTCGCGGCCCTCGGGCGACAGCGCCTTGAGCAGCCGCTCGCGGAACAGGCGGCGGTTGGGAATGCCGGTGAGCGTGTCGTGGTGCGCCATGTAGCGCACCTGGGCCTGGGCCGCGTTCTCGTCGGTGATGTCGTCGGCGATCAGCAGCACGTAGCGCGAGCGCGGGTCGCTGCTGTGGAACACCAGCGTCTTGCTGCGCAGCGTGCGCGGGCCGCGTTCGGTGACGACCTCTTCCTGGCCGGCTTCGCGCAAGGCGCCGTCCGAGCGCAGGGCGTCGTTGGTCAGGCGCTCGAAGAATTCATGGACCGCGGCCGGCAGGCATTGCTGCATGGTGTGGCCCTGCATCTGATCGCGGCGCGCGCCGAAGACGTTTTCGGTCTGCCGGTTGGCCAGCAGGATGCGGCGCGACACCGCGTCCAGCACCAGCACGCAGGACGGGATGTGCGAGACCACGGCTTCCAGGAAACTCGACAGCGAGGTCAGCTCGCTGTTATAGCGCTCGGCCAGTTCCTTGGCGTGCAGCACCTGCAGTTCGCGTTCGCGGCGCTCGGTGCAATCGCGCGTGATCTTGGCGTAGCCGATGAGCGCGTCGGCGTCGTCGTGGATGGCGTCGATCACCACGTGCGCCCAGAACGGCGTGCCGTCCTTGCGGATGCGCCAGCCCTCGGCCTCGAAGCGGCCCTGCTCGCGGGCGATGCTCAGGCCGCGTCCCGGCAGGCCCGAGGCCTGGTCGGCGGGGCTGTAGAAGCAGGAAAAATGCCGCCCCACGATTTCGTCCCGCGTATACCCCTTGGCGCGCTCGGCGCCGGCGTTCCAGTTGGCGACGGTGCCGTCGGGGTTCAACATGTAGATAGCGTAGTCAACGACACCTTGCACGAGGTGCCGATACATGACGTCGGAATGGTCGATGATCATTGGGAGTGGGCAGGCGTTGCGGGATTCGCGGCACTACGTTTACGTCGTGCCGCCGCGATTATTTACCGGCAATGCGCGGAAAAGCCGATCCTTGCCGATCTTGACGCATTAAGTCCGATCTTTGCGTTGGGTAACAGGCTCAGGGTTTCATGCGTTGCTTGAGGGCCTGCGTGATCATGGGGATGTCGAGATCCTGGCCGGGATGCTTCTGGCAGAAGTCGTACAACACCGCGATGTAGGCGTTGCCCAGCAGTTTGGTGATGGCGCCGGCGGTGGTGGCGGCGATGGTGCCGCCGATCGCGCTGCCGGCGCCGGGAATGAACTTCAGCAGGCCCGACACCACCGAGCGTCCGACCAGCGTGGCCGCGGACGCGCCC
>JAGOCV010000334.1 GCA_017998575.1 Burkholderiaceae bacterium | reverse complement strand
CGGCAGTCCGTGCGCTGTCGGCGCCCGCTGACTGCCCCTTCACGTACCCCCGCTCCAGCGCCGCCGTGGCCCTGGTCAGACCAACGCCCTCCAGCTGTTGACGGCGGCATAGATGCGCACCTATTCGGCGGCGCCATTCGGCGGTGAGGGTGCGGTTTCGGATGACCTGGCGGTGATGGTCGAGCGTTGTTGACGCCATGAAGTGCAGATGGCCCCGCGAGGGGCCATCTGCTTGTTGGGTTGTAAGGCGAAGCCGCCGTCAGAACGGCTCGTCGGGATCGAATTCTGGCGGCGGCCCGTCGGGCACGAGCTGATCGCGCCAGGCCTGCTGCACCTGTGGGCCGTACGCCTCCCACAATGTGCTGCGCAAGGCGTGCAGGCATTCGAACACGGCCAGGGCCTGCTCGGGCGACCAGTGGCTGGGCACGGCCACCTTCGGCATCGTGGACTCGCTCATGGGCCGGCCTTGCGCGGACGCGGCGCTGTTGCCTTGGCCATGCGCTCGGCCTTGCGTTTGGCCTCGCGCTCCTCGGCCTCCTTGGCCCGGTACGACTCGCCGTCGATGCGCACGACTTCGGCGCGATGCATCAGCCGGTCGATCAACGAGACCACGCAGGCCGCGTTGGGGAAGACCTCGCCCCAGTCGGCGAACGCCCGGTTGGTGGTGACCACCGTGCTCTTGTGCTGGTAGCGCCGACTCACCAGCTCGAACAGCAGATCGGCGTAGCGGTTGGAGAACGCCAGGTAGCCCACCTCGTCGATCACCAGCACGTCAGGCGCGGTGTACTGGCGCAGCTTCCTGCGCAGGCCCGAGTCACTGTCCAGCGCGGCCAGCTCACCCAGCAACTGCCCGGCCGTGGTGAACAGCGCCGTATGCCCGGCCAGCACCGCCTGGTAGCCGAGGTTGCACGCGCACATGGTCTTGCCCACGCCATTGGGGCCGACCAGCACGACGTTGGAGGCGTCCTTGAGGAAGTCCAGCGTCATCAGTTCTTCGACGGCGCCGCGGTCGATGCTCTTGGGCCAAGCCCAGTCGAAGTCGGCCAGCGGCTTGAAGCGGCCGATGTGAGCCTCGCGCAGCCGGCGCTCCAGACTGCGGCGGCTGCGCTCGGCGGCCTCCCAGGCCAGCATCTGCGCCACCCAGCGGGCCTGCGCGGGCTCGGCCATCACGTCGGCCCAGTGCGCCAGCAGGCCGTGAAGCCGCAGCTCGCTGGCGTGCTCGCGCAGCGTGGTCTGCGACGGCGGGTTGTCATTCATCGGTGCTCTCCTTGGGCTGTGGCTTGCGGTCATACGAGCTGAGCTTGTGCGCGCGCACCGGCGCATCGCGCCGGGCCACGTGCTCGGGCAGCAGCAGGGCCACCGGCGGCGGCTGCCCGCTGTCCTCGCGCGCACGCTCCAGCGCCAGGCGAACCGCGTTGGGGTGCGGTACGTCTCGCGCCAGGGCCTCGGTGATGGCGGCCTGCAGCGCCGCCGCGCCCCAGCGCTGGAGCAGCCGCATCAGCGTGGCCGTGATCGAGCCCAGGTTGTCGCCGCGCACGCCGGCGCGTTGCAGCAGCACGGCGCTGGCCGGCACAGCCTGCGCCAGGCGATCGCAGGCGCGGTGGGCCCGGGCCGCGCGCTTGTGCTCGACCAGGCGCTGGACATGGGCCTCAATCTCGATTCTCTGGCCGCTGTCCCAGCAGCGGGCATGGCGTGCGATCTCCGATGCGCCGTCCAGGACGCGCACTGAACTCTCGTCGGCCAGCACCGTCAACGTGCGCCGCACATGGGTGTGCGGCACCGAGTAGTCGTTCAGATCGAAGCGTACGTAAGGCGTCTTGCCCACCGTCACCGGCACGCGCTCGCCCAGCGCGAAGTCGTGCTCTGGCAAGGTCAGCAGATGGGCCCGCTCGGCCGCGAAGGCCTCGCGCACGCTCAAGCGCTGGTCCTCGGGCCAGCGCCGGTCGGCGGCCTGACCCTGACACCAGGCCCGGGCCTGGGCGTTCAAGTCCGCCAGGTCGGTGAACGCTCGCGCGGCGAAGAAGCTGTCGCGGATGTAGCGGATGCTGCGTTCGACCCGGCCCTTCTCGTTGCCTCGCGCCACGGCCACCGGGCGCGGCTCGAAGCGGTAGTGGCCGGCCAGGGCCAGCAGCACCGGGTTGAAGCGGATCGCGTCGCCCTGGCGCTGGAGCACGGCGCTCTTCAAGTTGTCGTACAGCAGCACCCGGGCCAGGCCCAGTGCGGTGAAGGCCTCGACGTGGCCGCGCAGGAAACTGTCCATGCGGGCATCGAGGAAGAAGCGCAGGAAGATCTGGCGCGAGTAGCTCAGCACCATGACGAAGGCCATCAGCGGGCGGCGGGCGCGGCCGATGGGCAGATGACCGAAGTGAGCCCAGTCGACCTGTGCCTGCTCGCCCGGCAGGGTGCGCAGCCGCAGGTAGGCCTCGGCCGAGGGCCGGGGGCGCATGGCGGCGATGAGGTGGCGGAAGTGCTCGCCACTGCCGACGTAGCCGCGCTGGCCGACCATCACGTACAGCCGTGCGGCGGTGAGCGTGGGGAACTTGGCCAGGGTCTCCAGGATGAACGGCCGGTAGACATCGATGCGGCTGGGCCGCAAGGGCGAAGATGGCACTGGCGCGCCGTTCAGGGCGAGCACGCGCCGCACGGTGTCGCGGTGCACGTGCAGTTGGCGGGCGATGGTGCCCACGCGCCACTTCTCGGCGGCGTGCAGGCGCAGGATCTGCGCGACCAGCTCAGGGGCTATGGTCATGGCGCCGCCCTGCGCAGCTCGCCGACAGCGGCATCCGGGGCCGGCCACGGCGCAGGAATCCCTGGCGTAGCCACGGCCCTAGCGGCGCCGAGCAGCGGGCGCAGCACGGTGCAGCGCCGGCTTCGGTGGTGAGCTGCGGCGGCGCCTCGGTGGCGGCGGCGGCGGTGGCGTCCAGGGGCAATGAGGCGGTGTCGTGTGTCCATGCGGCCAGTGGA
Source organism: Burkholderiaceae bacterium (assembly GCA_017998575.1). The sequence continues at coordinate 993 of JAGOCV010000334.1, read as the reverse complement.
GCAGCACCGACCCCGGCCTGTGAACCCTGATGCGTCACACTATTTGCACCGCCCCGGCACGCAAGACGGAGGCTGCGCCAGCGTCGTGTACGCGCCGCGTGGGCCATGCGGCCGCGACGGGAGCGCTGGTAGCGCTGGGCGGCATCTCGCTGCGCGGCGTCACGCGCCTGGCGTGAGCACGCCGCGCTGCAGTAGCGCTGGCCGCGGTCGCAATGGCTGCACAGCAGGACCTGGGTGCGGCAACGTGCGCACAGGAACAGGCGGGCGGGACGGTCCATGCGCACCCCGGGCAAACCGAAGTGCTGGACGGACGCGTCCCAGCGCGCCACACTGTTGTGGCACCGCCTTCATCGGCATGGTGTAGGGCGCGGCGCGGTCGTCAAGCTTCCAGGCCAGAGAGACCGCTGCCGTGCCCACCTTCTTCGGCTTCGGGCACGGTTGTATCGCGCCCGAGGTTGCGATCCAGGACGGCGTATGCCCGATGGCCCCGATAGCCTTGAGCGACGCTCCCGCTCCCGAGCAGCCCACATGCACTGCCCACCGACAGCGGCGCCTCGCCTGCCTGGCCGCCCTGCAGGGCGGCCAGGCAGGCGAACAACGATCAACTGAACGAGGTGCTCAGCACAGCACCGGCGCAAGCCATGCCGAACCCGCAAACCGCAGCCGCGCCCTCACCGCCGAATAGGTGCGGTTCCTGACCACCGCTGACAGGCGGTGGATCAGACGGCGGGGCGAGCCGCCGGCGTGCTGGTTGCAGGCCACTTGCCGATGGCCCTGAGCTGCTTGATCCAGCGCAGTGCGTTCTTCTTCGCGCTGATGGCCGCGTAGTCCTCGGCGCTCACAGTTTCTGACCCACGTTTGCTCACGGGAAGCCGACCCACGGCGTGCGCAGTAGTTCGTGCCGCGACGGGAGGTCGAGGGGCGAGTCGGCCAACTCATGACTGGTTGGGCCGCAGCGCGCGTATAGCCTAGCCGCGAATCGTTTCGATGAAA
>JAGOCV010000333.1 GCA_017998575.1 Burkholderiaceae bacterium | reverse complement strand
GTGCAGGGCGAGCGCGACCTTGTGGCCGACTGCCGCAGCCTCGCGCGCTTCGAGCTTCGCGGCATCCCGCCCATGGCGGCTGGTGCGGCGCGCATTCGCGTCACGTTCACGATCGACGCGGACGGCTTGCTCAGTGTCTCGGCGCGCGAGCAGGGCAGCGGTGTCGAGGCTCGCATCGATGTCAAGCCGTCGTACGGATTGGCCGAGGACGACATCGCCCGCATGCTGCGCGAGAGCTTTTCCACGGCCGGGCAGGACATGCAGGCCCGTGCCCTGGCCGAAGCGCGGCTCGACGCCGACCGGCTGGCGCTGGCCACGCAGTCGGCCATCGACGCCGACGGCGACCTGCTGTCGCCGCAGGAACGCACCGAGGTCGATGCGCTGATCGTGCGCCTGCGCCAGGTGGCCGCCGGCACCGACGCAGCTGCCATCGAGGCCGCGACACAGGAACTGGCCAGAGGCACCGAAGCCTTTGCCGCCGAACGCATGAACCGGGGCATCCGCCAGGCCCTGGCCGGTAAGAACGTCGAATCGCTCTGAGAACACTATGGCGGTCATCAAGATATTGCCCCACCCCGAGTTTTGCCCGCAAGGCGCCCAGATCGAAGCGCCCGCCGGCACGTCGATCTGCGAAGCGCTGCTGGACAACGACATCCGCATCGAACACGCCTGCGACATGAGTTGCGCCTGCACTACCTGCCATGTCATCGTGCGCCAGGGCTACGCATCGCTCAATGAGGCAGACGAGAACGAGGAAGACCTGCTCGACCGCGCCTGGGGCCTCACGCCGCAGTCGCGCCTTTCGTGCCAGGCGATCGTGGCGCGGGAGGATCTCGTGGTGGAGATTCCCAAGTACACGATCAACCATGCCCGTGAAAATCACTGACTTACGCCCGAGCTGGATCGCCCCATGTCACGCCTGATCGTCCTGGATACCGAAACCACCGGCCTGTCGGCCGCCACGGGCGACCGTATCATCGAGATCGGCTGCGTCGAACTTGTGGCGCGCAAGCTCACCGGCAACAACCGGCATTTCTATGTCAACCCCGAGCGCGACAGCCATGAAGACGCGCTGAAGGTCCACGGCATCAGCAACGAATTCCTGCGCGACAAGCCCAAGTTCGCCGAGATCGCCGACGACTTGATGGAGTACCTGCGTGGCGCCGAGATCATCATCCACAACGCGCCATTCGATGTTGGCTTCCTCAACAAGGAACTCGAACTGCTGGGCCGCGAAGGCTTCCACACCATCGCCGCCAGCGTGACCGACACGCTGGTCATGGCCAAGGAACTGTGGCCGGGCAAGCGCAATTCACTCGACTCGTTGTGCGACCGCCTTGGCGTGGACAATTCTGGCCGCACGCTGCATGGCGCCTTGCTGGATGCCGAACTGCTGGCCGACGTCTACATCAACATGACGCGTGGCCAGGACGCGTTGCTGATCGATACGGGCGACGAGGAAAGCGAAGTCACCCAGGTCGAGGTGATCGACCTGCGCGGCATCGAGCTGCCCGTATTGCGGGCCAGCGAGCAGGAGCTGGCGGCGCATGCCGACGTGCTCACGCAGCTTGACAAATCGAGCGGCGGCAAAACGATCTGGCGAACGGCTGAAATTTCTGTGGCATAATCGCAGGCTTTCCTGCAAGGGAAACGGGTGATTAGCTCAGCGGTAGAGCACTGCCTTCACACGGCAGGGGTCACATGTTCGATCCATGTATCACCCACCAACAGAAACGGGCTCCTTCCAGGAGCCCGTTGCCTTTTGTGGTGCAGCATCGCCACGACGTGGAATCCGAATCGTCCGCTCCTCGTGCCGTCACGTGTCTCATTGAGGTCCGTCGCGTGCTGTTACGACAGAGGGCACCTCTGATCCGTTCAGGGGAGTGACAAGCGGTGGCAGGAGGTGTAGAACCCTCTACACAACGTTTGCCGGGGGCATGGTGCCGAGCGAGTTTTTCATTTCAGGTTTCCGTGAGGGCGACGCCGCATCGCTGGCCCGCCCCAGCGAACTCGAAATCCGCGGGACCGAATTGAGGCAATGGGCTCGCACCGAGCTCAACCGCTTCGAGTTCGGCCTGCAGGACCGCACGCAGGGCCGTGACACACAGGCCGCCAGGGATATCGCCGAAGCCCTGGAGCAGGCCGGACGGCTCAGCCATCCGCGGGCACGCCAGCGCGCGCTTTCCTATATGCCGCGCGAAGGGCAGGAACACTGTCCGCACTGCTGGGTGTTCCTCGGCAACAAACATGCGCTGCAGTTCGCTCCGTCGGCCGATGGCCGGACCGAAACGGGCAGCTGCGGCACCTGCCACAACCAGTACCAGCTTTCCAAGACCTGAACAGCCGCGCGCAGGGCGCTGCTAAAGTGCCGCCATGCGTTCCTGGGTGTCCTACTCGACCGGCAGCACGCCGCTGGTGCTGGATTCGCCGCACAGCGGCACCGTCTATCCCGACGATTTTGGCCACGTCCTCGATCTGGCCACGCTGCGCCGTGCGGAAGACACGCATGTGGAAAAGCTCTACGACTTCGCTCCTGCGATGGGCGTTGCCTGGATCGAGGCGCACTTTCCGCGCAGCTACCTGGACGCCAATCGCGATATCACCGAGATCGATCCGGAGATGCTGGCCGAGCCCTGGCCCGAGCCGCTGCCGGACGAGCCGCACGTGCGAGGCAAGGTGCGGCTGGGCAAGGGGCTGATCTGGCGCATGACTGACGAGGGCCTGCCGCTCTACCGTCGCCAGCTGTCGGTGGACGAGGTGCGCAGGCGTATCGATGCGTGCTGGCGCCCCTATCACGCCGCCGTGGGGCGGGCCATCGACGATGCCCACGCGCGCCACGGGTACAGCATCCACATCAATTGCCATTCCATGCCGGCCGTGGCCAGTGCATTCGCCACCGATTTCCCGGGCGAGGCGCATGCCGACTTCGTCGTCGGCAACCGCGACCACAGCACCTCGAGCGAGGCGCTGGCGCTGCGACTGGCGGATCAGCTGGCGTCGCAGGGGCATAGCGTGGCGGTCAATCATCCCTACAAGGGGGTCGAGCTGGTCCGCCGCCATGGCGCGCCGACGCAGCACCGGCACAGCCTGCAGCTCGAGATCAACCGCAAGCTCTACATGGACGAGCACACGCTGCAGCCCCACGAGGGATTCCAACCCCTCAAGCGTCACCTGCAGGCCATGGTGGGCATGCTGCTGGCCACCGATCCGAGGCGCCTGTGATGGAACGGCTCGACGCGGTCGTGATCGGTGCTGGCGTGGTGGGCCTGGCGGTGGCGCGCGCGCTGGCGCTGGCTGGGCGTGAGGTGGTCGTCCTCGAGTCCGAAACCCAGATCGGCAGCGGTACCAGCGCGCGCAACAGCGAGGTGATCCATGCCGGCATTTACTACCCGCGCGGATCGCTCAAGGCCAGGCTGTGCGTGCGCGGCAAGCAACTGCTCTACGCCTACTGCGAAACGCGCGGCGTGCCCCACCGCCGCTGCGGCAAGCTCATCGTGGCCACGTCGGCCGCACAGGTCGCTGCGCTCGAAGGCATCCGCAGTCAGGCACAGGGCAACGGCGTGCACGATCTGCAATGGCTGACGGCTGACGAAGCCCGAACGCTGGAGCCGGCGCTCGCCTGCTCCGGTGCCTTGCTCTCTCCCAGCACGGGCATCGTCGACAGCCATGCACTGATGCTGGCCCTGCGTGGGGACATAGAGAGCGCGGGCGGCCTGGTGGCGGTGGCGTCGTCGGTGGACCGCGCGATGTGCACGCACGATGGGATCGAACTCCACATGGCCGATGGCTCATGCTGGCTGGCCGCTGCGGTCGTCAACGCGGCTGGCCTGACTGCGCCGCTGCTGGCGGCCCGGTTCGGCGGCCTGGACACGCGCCACGTTCCGCGCGCCTCGTTTGCCAAAGGCAATTACTTCACGCTGTCGGGCCGTGCGCCGTTCTCCCGGCTGATCTATCCGGTGCCCGAGGCGCACGCGGCCGGCC
>JAGOCV010000332.1 GCA_017998575.1 Burkholderiaceae bacterium | reverse complement strand
GGCTGCGGGTATCGGTGTTAACGCGCTCGATGGCCGTGCCGGCGGCGGCATCGCCACCCACCAGGCGCGCACCGTCCAGCCATTGCGCGGCCTGCCGCAGCGTGAACATGGAAGAAGAGGCCGTGCCCGTCATGCCCCGCCCCGGTTTGCCAGCGCTGCGCTGGCGTGATGGACATCGGAGAACGGCAGGCGCTCGCCGCCGATCTCCTGCCAGGCTTCATGGCCCTTGCCGGCCAGCAGGACGACATCCCCCGCTGCCGCCTGGGCCAGCGTGTCGGCGATGGCCTGCGCCCGGTCGACCTGCACCTGCGCATCGTCGGGGCGTGCCAGGCCCAGCAGGATCTGGCTGACGATGGCCTCCGGCTTCTCGCTGCGCGGGTTGTCGCTGGTCACCACCACCACGTCGGCGCCCTTTTCGGCGACGGCGGCCATCATGGGCCGCTTGACCGGATCGCGATCGCCACCGCAGCCAAACAGACACCACAACCGGCCACCGCGCCGCGTGGTGAGCGGTCGCAGTGCGGCCAGCACCTTGTCGAGCGCGTCGGGCGTGTGGGCGTAGTCCACCACCACCACCGGCTGACCTTCGCCCGCCGGCACGCGCTGCATGCGACCGGGCACCGGCGTGAGGCCGCCGCAGGCGCGCACGGCGTCGGCCAGCGAAACATCCAGCGTGCGCAGCGTGGCGATCACGCCCAGCAGGTTGTGCACGTTGTAGTCGCCGATGAGGGCCGTGGCCAGGCGCGCGCGCTGCGGCGCGGCGCCTTCGGCCGCCTCCACCACGTCGAAGACCAGACCCTGCGGGCCGTAGCCGATGTCGGTCGCCATCAGGCGGGCCTGTGCGGTCACGCCGATGGTCCAGCACTGCACGCCATCCGCCAGCCGGTCGACCAGCGCCAGGCCCTGCGGGTCGTCGATGTTGACCACCGTGGCGGCCAGTCCGGGCCAGCCGAACAGCTCGGCCTTGGCCTGCCAGTAAGCATCCATGCTGCCGTGGTAGTCGAGATGGTCCTGCGTGAAGTTGGTGAACACGGCGGTGTGGATGTGCGTGCCGTCCAGGCGACGCTCGGCGATGCCGATGGATGAGGCCTCGATGGCGCACGCGGTGAAGCCGCCATCGGCCAGGTCGCGGAAGGTCTTCTGCAGCAAGACCGGATCAGGCGTGGTGAGCCCCGTGTACTGCAGCGCGGGCGGGGTGCCAATGCCCAGCGTGCCCACCATCGCGCAGCGGCGCGGATCGGGCAAATGCGACAGCGCCTGGGCCAGCCACCAGGCGGTGGAGGTCTTGCCGTTGGTGCCGGTGACGGCCAGTACCTGAAGGCTCGCGGTGGGCTCGCCGTAGAACTGCGCGGCAATCGGGCCGCTGGCGGCCTTGAGGCCGTCGTAGCTGGCCACGGCATCGCCCTGGAAGCCCCAGCCCTCGGCGCCATCGCGCTCGATCAGGCAGGCGCTGGCGCCGGCGGCGCGCGCGGGCTCCACATAGGCGCGGCCATCGGTGCCGAAGCCGGGCCAGGCGATGAAGCCGTCGCCCGCCGACACCTGGCGACTGTCGGCGCGCAGGTGGCCGCGCACGCGCTGGCGCAGCCAGGCAGCGGCGGTGGCGGGCGTGCGCAGTTGCTCCATCAGAAGCTTTCCTCCACGGCCTCGGCCACGATCTGTGGCTTGACGGCCATGTCGGGCTGCACGCCCATCATGCGCAGCGTCTGCTGCACGACTTCGCTGAAGACCGGGCCGGCCACGGTGCCGCCGTAGAACGAACCCGCGCCCGGCTCGTCGATCATCACGGCGACGATGATGCGCGGTTGCTCGATCGGCGCCATGCCGACGAACCACGAGCGGTACTTGTTGCTCGCGTAGCCCTTGCCTTCCTGCTTGCGCGCCGTGCCCGACTTGCCGCCGACCGAATAGCCCAGGGTCTGGGCGCGCTGGCCCGTGCCGCCGGGGCCGGCGGCCATCTGAAGCATCTTGCGCATCTCGTCGGCGGTGCGCTTGGAGAAAACCTGCACACCCGTGGCCGGGCCGTCGGCCTTCATGAGCGTGGGCGAGATGATCTGGCCGTCGTGCGCGAACACCGTGTACGCGCGCGCGATCTGGAACAGGCTGGCCGACAGGCCGTAGCCGTAAGACATGGTGGCCTGCTCCACCGGCTTCCAGGTCTTGTAGGGGCGCAGCCGGCCCGATACGGCGCCGGGGAAGTGGATCTGCGGCCGCTGGCCGAAGCCGGCCTGGGAAAAGGTTTCCCACATCTCGCGCGGCTGCATTCCCAGCGCGAGCTTGAGCGTGCCGACGTTGCTTGATTTCTGGATCACGCCCTGCACCGTGAGCGTGCCGTAGTTGTGCGTGTCGCTGATGGTGAAGCCGCCGATGGAGTAGCGGCCGGGGCCGGTTTCGACGAGCGTGTCCGGCTTCACGCGGCCGGAATCGAGCGCCAGCCCCACGGTGAAGGGCTTCATCGTCGAGCCCGGCTCGAAGGTGTCGGTGAGCGCGATGTTGCGCAGTTGCGCGCCCGTGAGGTTCTGGCGCTTCGACGGGTTGTAGCTCGGGTAATTGGCGAGCGCCAGCACTTCGCCGGTGACGGCATCCAGCACCACGGCACTGCCGGCGCGGGCCTTGTTGGCCACCACCGCGTCGCGCACCTTCTGCCAGGCGAAGAACTGCACCTTGCTGTCGATGGACAGCTGGATGTCGCGGCCGTCGACCGGCGGCACCTGGTCGCCGACGTCTTCCACCACGCGGCCCAGGCGATCCTTGATCACGCGGCGCGAGCCGGCGCGGCCGGCCAGCTGGTCGTTGAAGGCGAGCTCGATGCCTTCCTGCCCCTTGTCCTCGACATTGGTGAAGCCCACCACGTGCGCGGCGGCCTCGCCTTCGGGGTACTGGCGCTTGTATTCCTGGCGCTGATAGATGCCCTTGAGCCCCAAGGCAGCGATCTTCTGGGCGATGGGCTGATCGACCTGCCGCTTGATCCAGACGAAGGTCTTGTCCTCGTTGGCCAGGCGCTTGTCGAGTTCGGCGATCGGCATCTCGAGCAGCCGGGCCAGCTCGCGCAGCTTGGCGCGGTCGCGGTCGACGTCTTCGGGAATGGCCCAGATGCTCTGCGCCGACACCGACGAGGCCAGCAGCAGGCCATTGCGGTCGAGCACGCGACCACGGTTGGCCGGCAACTCCAGCGTGCGGGCGAAGCGCACTTCGCCCTGGCGCAGGAAGAAGTCGTTGCCCACCACCTGCACGTACACCGCGCGGCCCGCCAGCACGGCAAAGCCTGCCGCGATGCACAGCACCACGAACTTGCTGCGCCACACCGGCGTCTTGCTGGCCAGCAGCGGGCTGGAGGCGTAGAGCACGCTGCGGCTCATGGGCGCGCTCCCGCAGGCGCGGCCGTGCCGCTGGCAGGCACCTTGGCCACGTCGTGGTAGGTGACGTACTGCGTGATGGCCGGCGTGGCCGTATGCATCTTGAGCCGGGCCTGCGCCAGTTGCTCCACGCGCAGCGGCGTGGCCTGGGCACGGCGCTCCACCTGCAGGCGCTCGTGCTCCACCTCGAGCTGGCGCGCGTGGGCATGCGCGCGATCGATCTCGACGAACAGGCGGCGCGATTCGTATTGCGTGCGCACCAGGTAGAGCGCGCTGGCCAGCACCGCCACGAGGAGGACGAGGTTCAGCCGCGTCATGCATCCACCCCGGTGCGCTCGGCCACGCGCATGATCGCGCTGCGCGAGCGCGGATTGCGCGCGACCTCTTCAGCCGACGGCTTGATGCGGTCCAGGGCGGCAAGCTTCATCGCCTTGGGCGCGGCGAACGGCGCGCGGCGATCGAACACCTCGCGCGAATGCTGCGCGATGAACTGCTTGACGATGCGGTCTTCCAGCGAATGGAAGCTGATCACCACGAGCCGGCCCTGGGGTTGGAGGACATGGAGGCCGGCCTCTAGCGCCTGTTGCAGCTCTTCAAGCTCGGCGTTGATGAAAATCCGAAGAGCCTGAAATGTGCGCGTTGCAGGGTCCTGGCC
>JAGOCV010000331.1 GCA_017998575.1 Burkholderiaceae bacterium | reverse complement strand
GCGCACCTCGTCGCATTCCATGATGGCTTCCACGCTGCCGTCCTCGTTGGCGCGCTCGATGCGGTAGCGCTGCACGAAGCTCTTGTCGCGCCATTCGGCGATGTGCACGTGGATGTTCAGCGTGTCGCCGTAGCTCGCGGTCTTCATGAACTTGGCGTGCGTGTCGACCAGCGGCGTGCCGATCACGCCGATCGTGCGCTCGGTCTCGTGCCACGGCGGCACGCCGCAGCCCATGAAGAAGTGGCGCGAGGCCGCGTCGATCCAGCGGAAGAAGTTGGGAAACCAGACGATGCGCGCGGGGTCGCAGTCGCCGAATTCGACGCGCACGGTGTAGGTGACGGTGCGCGGCGCGGGGCTGTCGGTCATGCCGGGGATCCTTGTATCGAACGAAAAGGCCCCGCGCGCGGCGGGGCCGGGTCAAGAGCGTGTCGTCAGCGCGTGGAGGCTGGCGGCTCGGTCACGGTGCCGGTCTCGTTGTCCAGCACCATCAGCAGATCATGATAGGTGATGCTCACCGGGGCGCCGGTGCGCGCCTCGGCGGCGGCGATCCAGGCGGCGTCGTGGCCGGCCTGCGCGGCTTCGATGGAGGGCCACACATAGATGCCCACGCCACGGCTGCCATCCAGGCTCGACGTGTAGTGCTTGCGCACAAGGTCGCGGTTGGCCTGCCAGCGCGGCAGCGTGGCACGCGCGCCTTCGAGCAGCTGTTCGCGCGTGGCGCCGGGCGGGTTGGCAAAACTGACGATTTCGATGATCACGTGTCGCTCCAGATCATTCGGCCTTGATGCCGCGCGACTTGATCAGCTCGCCGAAGCGGCGGCTGTCGGTGGCCGCGCGTGCGCCGAAGCCGGCCGGCGTGTCGGGCGCCGCTTCCCCGCCCAGCGCCACGATGCGTTCCTTGATCGACGCGTTGGCCAGGATCTTGTTGACTTCGGTGTTCACGCGCGTGATCACTTCGGCCGGCGTGCCTGCGGGCGCGTAGAGGCCGAAGTAAGAGTCGGCATCAAAGCCCTTGAGGCCGGCTTCGTCGAGCGTGGGCACGTCCGGGAAGAGCGGCGAACGCTTGGGGCTGCCCACGGCCAGCAGCTTGAGCTTGCCGGTGCGCACATGCGGCAGGCCCACGCCCGGATCGAACCAGAAGTCGAACTGGCCGCCCAGCAGATCCTGCAGGGCCGGGCCGCCGCCGCGGTAGGGCACGTGCGTGGCGAAGGTGCCGGTCATCGACTTGAGCATCTCGGCCGCGAGGTGCGGCGAGCTGCCGTTGCCGGGCGAACCGAACGACAGCTTGCCGGGGTTGGCCTTCAGGTGCGCCACGAACTCGGGCACGTTATTCACGGGCAGGTCGGGCTTGGTGACCAGGTACACGGCGATGCGCGCCACCGAGGCCACCGGCACGATGTCCTTGGCGGGATCGAACGGCATGCGCGCGTACAGATAAGGGTTGATCGACACCATGCCGCCCGAGCTCATCAGCAGCGTGTAGCCGTCGGCCGGCGACTTGGCCACCGCATCGCCGCCGATGTTGCCGCCGGCACCGCCGCGGTTCTCGATCACCACCGGCTGGCCCAGCGCTTCCGACAGCGGCTGGCCCACCATGCGCGCGAGTTGGTCGGCCGCACCGCCGGGCGGAAAGTTGACGACGAGTTTGATCGGCTTGGACGGCCAGGCTTGCGCCATGGCCGCGGGCACGAGGCCGGCGCACAGCGCGAGGGCCAGCAGGCTGCGGCGGATGGGGTGGGTCATGGGTGGTCTCCTTCTGGGTTTTCGTGGGGAAATCTTCCTGATGCCGATAGCATCAGGCGCTTTGCGTGGCGCCAGTCGCCTTGGCTGCCCGCGGATTCTTCATCCAGCGGATCGGCTGCTCCTTCACCGGGCGTGCCGGCGCGCCGTGCGCGACCAGCGTGGCATCGAGCGCGCGGCCTGCGTCATCGGCCAGCGCGGCGGCGCGCGCGGCGGCCACGGCCTGGGCGGCGGCTTGCGCATCGGCGCCGCGGGCGAGGTGGTGCAGCACGTGCAGCAGGTTTTCCTTGCCGCGCTCATTGGTGCTGCCGTAGCCCTTGATCAGGCGTCCGCACTGTGCGACCTCGTGGCCCAGCTGCCAGCGCGCGCGCGTGCCGGTCTCGACGCCGTCCAGCCACTGGCCGATCAGCGCCTGCTCGGTGGCATAGCGGCTGCCGCGCACGCGCAGCCATTTCAGGTTCGACAGTGTGCGCAGCGCCACCATGCCGAAGACGGAGTGGGTGCCGACCTTCAGCGGCATCTCCCACGCTCCCTTGCCGCTGGTGCGGCGGCGCGAGTCCCAGCGCATGACGCGGTCGGCCAGGCCCTGGGGCAGCAGTGCGGCGAATTCGGGCGCGCCGGGCTTGAAGTGGTCGTAGATGTGCAGCAGGTCGTCGTCCTTGGCCTTGACCTCGCCCTGCACGCGGCGCCAGCGGCTGGCGCGGCTCTTGAGATCGGCCACGCGCACGATGTCGTCGAAGGCCATCCACAGGGCCAGCCAGCGCGCGGTCTCGCGCGTGGTGGCCAGCGCACCGGCGCCGGCCGGATCGGCTGCCTGCTCGGCGGCCAGCACGCGCGCCAGGCGCTCGACATAAAGGCCCGCATAGGCCTCGCCCTGGTAATCGACCAGCCGCGCATGGCCCAGCGAGAGGATGTCGTGCAGTGCCGGCGGGAACTGGCGTGCCACTTCGGGCGGCAGCGTGCGCGCGGGTGCATGCTGGCCGGCCGACGGGGCGGCGGCGGCATCGTCGTCGCCTTCGAGCAGTTCGTTCACGTAGGCGGCCTGCGCGCGCGGCGCGCTCACCGCGTCGTAGGCGCGCGCGAAACCGCGCAGGCTGGCTTCGGCGGCGCGGCCCACCTTGCCGTCGCGGGTTCGGCCGGTCTCGCGGATCACGTGTTCGTAGTCCTCGCGGATGAAGGGGAACACGCCGCTGCCTGCCACCGCACCCAGCATCACCGCGCTCACGATGGTGCCGGACTCGCGCGCCAGCGTGGCCATGTCCAGGATGTGGTGTTCGCGGCTCTGCGATTTGACGACGTCGGCCAGGCGCGCGCTGTCGGCACGGCCGTCGCCCAGGTTCATGCGCTCGGAGGTGGTGAGCGTGCGGGCCGATGAGGTGATGACCGTGGTGCGCGCGGGCGACGACATGCCGTTGCCCACCTGGCGGGCGGTCTCCAGCAGCTCCGACGACACGATGGCGTCGAGCGCGCCGGCCACCGGGTTCAGGCTGAACACCGGCCGGCGGCCGCCCAGCTGCGAGACCGGGATCGGGAACACCTCGATGTAGTAGGTGGTGGCGCCGGTGCGCTGCGCCACGCCGGGGATCGACGTGGCCTGCGCCGCGTAGCCCGCGTGAAGAGCGATCTCGGACAACCACTCGGTCATCACGCCGCCGCCTTCGCCCCCCAGGGCGCAGATCAGCAGGGTGAGCGGGCGGGCGGCGTTGGCCGATGGGGAGGCGGTGGCGTTCATCGTGGGTCTCGTTTCGTTCTTGTCGTTGCGCAGCGGGCTGTCGGCGTCAGGCCGGCTGCAGCGCGCGCACGACGGCGCCGCGCAGCCCGGCCAGCAGGCGCTCGTGCCACTTGGGGTTCTGCACCACCTCGGCGCGGTAGAAGCTCGGGCACAGCGTGGCCGCGTGCGCGTTGGCGCCGCACAGGCCGCAGCCCACGCAGCCGTCGATCACGGTGGCCACCGGATCGACCTTCAGCGGATCGGGGTTGTCCTTGAGCGTGAGGGTGGGGCAGCCCGACAGGCGGATGCAGGCGTGGTCGCCATTGCAGACGTCTTCGTCCACGCCGTACTTCACGCGCACCACGCGCTCGCCGCGCGAGAGCAGGCCGGCCAGCCAGGGCTTGATGCGGCGCTGGCGCTCCAGCTGGCATTCGCCTTCGGCCACGATGACTTTCAGGCCGTTGAAGTCGCTGGTGAACGCCTCGGTGACCGTCTTGCGCATGCGGTCCACGTCGTAGGTGTGCACGGTGCGCATCCATTCGACACCCAAGCCATCCAGCGT
>JAGOCV010000056.1 GCA_017998575.1 Burkholderiaceae bacterium | reverse complement strand
GTTCTACGGCACGCTGGCCGATTCGTTCGGGCGCCGGCGCGTGATGCTGGTGTCGCTGGTGGCGTTCGTGCTCACCTCGCTGGCAGCGGTGTTCGCAGCCAGCGCGGGCCAGCTGGTGGCCGTGCGTGCGCTGCAGGGGCTGGCGGGCGGGGCGGGCATGGTGATCGCGCGCGCCATGGTGACCGACCGCTACCAGGGCAGCGAGGCCCAACGCATGCTGGCGTTGATCCTCATGCTCTTCGGCGTGGCGCCCGCCATCGCGCCGGTGATCGGCGGCTGGCTGCAGGCCACCTGGGGCTGGCGCTCGGTGTTCGTGTTCCTCACGGTGTTCGGCGCGCTGTTGCTGGCCGCCAGCTGGCGCGTGCTGCCCGAGACGCTGCCGGTGGCCGAGCGCCAGCCGTTCCGCCTGGGCGTGATCGTGCGCAATTACGTGGCCGTGCTCTCGCGCGGCCGGTTCATGCTGATGTCCCTGGCCTTCGGCCTCGTGTTCTGCGGGCTGCCCCTCTACGTGGGCTCGGCCGCGGCGTACGTGATGGGGATCCTGGGCCAGCCCGAAACCGCGTTCGGCTGGCTGTTCCTGCCGCTGGTGGGCGGTCTGGTCAGCGGTTCGGCGCTGGCCAGCCGGCTGGCACGCCGCCTGGCGCCGCCGGAGATGATCCGCCTGGGCTTTGCCGTCATGCTGGTGGCCGTGGGCTGGAGCCTGGCCTACACCTTCTTCTTCAAGGCCGCCGTGCCGTGGGCCGTGCTGCCGTTCGGCCTCTACACCTTCGGCCTCTCGCTGGCATCGCCGGGCATGACGGTGATGGCGATGGACGAATTCCCCGAGCTGCGTGGCCTGGCCGCATCCATGCAGAGCTTCGTGCAGATGCTGGCGTTTTCGCTCATCACCGGGCTGGTGGCGCCGCTGCTGTTCGGCAGCGCCCTGTGGCTGGCGTTGGGCCATGTGGCCGGCGTGTTGCTGGGCATGGGGGTGTGGTGGCTGGGGGCGCGCAGAGCGCGAATGCCCGGCTGAGGCAGCACGCAGGCTTGGCAGAAAAGTTGGCAATCGAAGGCGCAGAAACGCCAGAAAACTCTTCTCGCTCAAGAACTTGCGCCCATCCTTGAGTTGGCAACCCACCGCGCGGCGACCGCTGCGCTACGCTCGTCACCTCTGCCAGGAACTTCGTCGTCCGCACCGGCTCCGACCCTTCGCCATGACTGCCCGCCGCCTCGCCCTTGTTTTCGCAGCCTTGCTGCTGTCCGCCCTGGGCGCCTTGCGGCCCGCGCTGGCGGCCAACGCCACGGTGGTCACCAGCGAGCGCGTGCGGGCCGAACTGCTGGCGCATGCGCCGCAGGGCGTGGAGCCCGGCCAGCCGGTGTGGGTGGGCCTGTCGCTCACGCACCAGCCCGAGTGGCACACCTACTGGAAGAACTCCGGCGACTCGGGCCTGCCCACGTCGATGGAGTGGACGCTGCCGCCCGGCGTGATGGCCGGTGACATCGCCTGGCCCGTGCCGCGCAAGATCCCGATCGGCACGCTGGCCAACTACGGCTACGAAGACCGCGTGCTGCTGGCCGTGCCGCTCATCGTCACGCCCGACTTCAAGCCCTCGGTCCTCAAGCCGGAACTCGAAGTGAAGCTGCGCGCCTCGTGGCTGGTGTGCCGCAAGGAGTGCATTCCGGAAGACGGCGAGTTCACGCTGCGGCTGCCCACGCACCTGTCCACCGCCATCAACGGCGCCGACTTCGAGGCCGCGCTGGCCTCGCAGCCCCAGGCGCTGCCAGCCGGCAGCACGGTCACGGTGGACGGGCAGATGCTGAAGGTGACGGCGGCCGGCCTGCCGGCCCGCCTGCAGGGCCGCGAGCTCGAATTCTTCCCCGAGGTGCCCGAAGTCATCGAGACCGCCGGCACCTGGCGCCAGGCCTGGCAGGGCGCCACCTGGACGGCCGAGGTGCCGCTGTCGCCGATGCGCAGCCAGAGCCCGGCGCAACTGCCGTTCGTCGTGGCCCTGAAAGACGCGCACGACCGCGTGGGCTGGCGCGCCGACGCGGCCGTGGCCGGCACCTGGCCGCAGGCGGCGGCACCCGCTGCCGTCCCTGCCGCACTGGCCGAGGCGCTGGCGCAGAACGCGGCGCCGGGGGGCAACAAGGCGGCGCTGCCGCTGCCCTCGTTGTCGCTGTGGGCCGCCCTGGTGGGCGCGTTGCTGGGCGGCCTGATCCTCAACCTCATGCCCTGCGTGTTCCCGGTGCTGGCGCTCAAGGTGGCCGGCTTCGCGCACCACGCCGACGACGCGCCTGCGCGCCGCTCGGGCGGCCTGGCCTATGCGGCGGGCGTGGTGCTGTCGTTCATCGTGCTGGGCGCGCTGGTGCTGGCGCTGCGCGCCACGGGCGAGCAACTGGGCTGGGGCTTCCAGCTGCAGTCGCCCGCCGTGGTGGCGGCGCTGGCGGCTCTGTTCACCGTGATCGGCCTCAACTTCGCGGGTGTGTTCGAGTTCGGCGGCCTGCTGCCCTCGCGGCTCGCCACGCTGCGCGCGCGCCGGCCCACGGTGGATTCCTTCCTCACCGGTGTGCTGGCGGTGGCCGTGGCATCGCCGTGCACGGCACCATTCATGGGCGCCTCCATCGGCCTGGCCATCGGCCTGCCCGCCCCGGTGGCGCTGGCCATCTTCGCCGCCGTGGGCGTGGGCATGGCGCTGCCGTACCTGGCGGCCTGCTGGGTGCCCGCCGTGGCGCGCGCGTTGCCGCGCCCCGGCCCGTGGATGGACACCTTCCGCCGGCTCATGGCCTTTCCCATGTTCGCCACCGTGGCGTGGCTGGTGTGGGTGCTGGGCCAGCAAAGCGGCATCGACGGCGCGGGTGCGCTGCTGGCCCTGCTGGTGGCGCTGGCCGCGCTGGTGTGGGCACTGACGCTGCGCGGCCGCACGCGCGCCGTCATGGTCGCCGCGCTGGCGCTGGTGGCCGTGGCGCTGCTTGGCACGCTGGGTCCGGCCGTCACGCGGCTGGCCGATCCGGCCGCCACCGCCGCGAGCGGCGAGCGCTGGCAGGCATGGACGCCCGGCAAGGTAGACCAGCTGCTCGCCGCAGGTCAGCCGGTGTTCGTCGATTTCACGGCGGCGTGGTGCGTGACCTGCCAGTACAACAAGAAGACCACGCTGTCCGACGACGCGGTGCTGGCCGATTTCGACCGCCGCAACGTCGCGCTGCTGCGTGCCGACTGGACGCGGCGCGACCCGGCCATCACCGCGGCGCTGGCCGCGCTGGGCCGCAACGGCGTGCCTGTCTATGTGCTGCATGCACCCGGCCGCGCGCCGCAGGTGCTGACCGAAGTGCTGGGCGCGGGCGAGTTGCGCGCGGCGCTGAACGCACTCTGAGCCGCCGGGCCGCGTGCCCGGCGGATGTGACTGTGGGCCGCCCTGTCGCGGCCCTTGCCTGAAGGAGCTGGACCATGCTGCATCGTCGCCACTTCATCACCACCGTGCCTGCACTCGTCGCGGCCCCCACCGCGCTGCTGGCGCTGCCCGCGCATGCGCAAGCCGCCATCGGCCAGCCCGCGCCCGCGTTCACGCTGCGCGATGCCACGGGCAAGACCGTGCGGCTGGCCGACTTCAAGGGGCGCCACGTCGTGCTCGAATGGACCAACCCCGGCTGCCCGTTCGTGCAGAAGCATTACGACGGCGGCAACATACCCGCCACGCAGAAGCGCGCGGTCGATCGCAACGTGGTGTGGCTCGCCATCAACTCCACCGAGAAGAGCAGCGGCGACTACCTGGAGCCCGCGCGACTGGCGGGCTGGATGGCTGAGAAGCGCGGCGTGCCGACCGCTGTGCTGATGGACGAGGACGGCGTGGCCGGCCGCGCCTACGCGGCGCGCACCACGCCGCACCTCTACATCGTCGATCCGCAGGGTCGCCTGATCTACGCCGGCGGCATCGACAGCATTGCTTCCGCGCGCGCCGACGACATTGCCCGCGCCACGAATTACGTGGACCAGGCCCTGGCCGAGGCGCTTGCGGGCAAACCGGTGTCGCAGGCCGTCACGCGGCCCTACGGCTGCTCGATCAAGTACAAGATCTGACGAGGCGCGACGCCTGCGCGCCGGTCACTGCGCGGGCACCGAGCCCGGCGTGCCGGCCGGCACCTCGTACACCTGGATCGTCTCGCGGATCACGCCACCGCCTTCCACGCTGCCGCGCGTGATGGTGGCGCCTTCGGCCGGCGCCGTGCCCAATGCGCGCGCGCGACACGCGCTCAGCTCTTCGCCCGTGAACACCTCACAGCGCGCCACCGCGTTGCCGGTGCGCGTGGAGGCCGCCACGCTGGACTGGTCCAGACGACCCCGGCGGGCCTCGTCGAGTGCGGCGCCGGCTTCCTGCATGCAGGTCGCGCGGTCCTGCGCCGACTGGCCTGCGTTGCACGCGGCGGCTTCCTGGCGATAGCGCTCCTGCGCATTCGCGTTGTCGCTGCCGCCAGCGGCGAGCGCGCCGCCAATCGACAGGCCCACCAGCACCACGCCTTGCATGGCACGGGCAATGAATGAACGATTCATGATCGACTCCTGCTCTACGTTGAAGGGCGCGCCGGGACCCCGCTTTCATCGTCCGTGTGGCGCGAGTGGAATCAGGTTAGGCGGCGGGCGATGAGGTGACTGCGGGCCAACCGCCGACCCGTGTGTAGGACAGGCTAGTACTAACCCCATGAGGTAGTCCTACGACTGGCGAGACGGCAACGTGCTTCCTAGAATTTTTCGAAACAGGCGCATCGCGATGACACGCGATGCGTCGACGAAGGAGACAAGCAAGCCATGCGAAACGCCAGCATCGTCGGCTGGGGTCACACGCCGTTCGGACGCCTGGACGGCGACGACCTCGAAAGCCTCATCCTCGCCGCCGCGCGCGAGGCCATCGCTTCGGCCGCCATCGCGCCGGCCGACATCGATGCCGTGTTCGTCGGCCACTTCAATGCGGGCATGGTGCCCGACGGCTTCGTGGCCAGCCTGCCGCTGTCACTCGATGCGGCGCTGCGCTTCAAGCCCGCTGCGCGGCTGGAGAACGCCTGCGCCTCGGGCTCGGCCGCCATCCATGCCGGGCTGACGGCCATCGAATCCGGGCGTGCACGCGCCGTGCTGGTGGTGGGCGCCGAGAAAATGACGGCCGTCAGCGGCGCCGAGGTCACGCGTGCGCTGGCCGGTGCCAGCTACTGGCGCGAAGAGGGCGCCGAAGGCCTCAACTTCCCGCGCATCTTCGCGCTGTTCGCGCAGCAGTACTTCGCGCGCCATGGCAACCACGCCGACACGCTGGCGCGCATCGCGGTCAAGAACCACGCCAATGGCGCGCGCAACCCGCTCGCGCACATGCGCCGCGCGCTCGACTTCGAGTTCTGCAGCACGGTCTCGGATCGCAACCCGCTGATCGCCGACCCGCTGCGCAAGACCGACTGCAGCACCGTGGCCGACGGCGCCGCCGCGCTGGTGCTGGTGCGCAACGACATGCTCGCGCACTTCCCGCGCGCCATCGCCTTCCGCGCGGCCAGCCACGTCAACGACCTGCTGCCGATGTCGCAGCGCGATCCGCTGGCCTTCGAAGGGCCGCGCCGTGCCTGGGCGGATGCCTATGCCGAAGCCGGCGTGCGCGTGGACGACCTGTCGTTCGCCGAGGTGCACGACTGCTTCACCATCGCCGAGCTGCTGTCGTACGAGGCCATGGGCCTGGCCGCGCCGGGCCAGGGCCATCGCGTGGTGGACGATGGCACGGTGTCGGCCGGCGGGCGGCTGCCGGTCAACCCCTCGGGCGGCCTCAAGGCCAAGGGCCATCCGGTCGGTGCCACCGGCGTCTCGATGCACGTGATGAGCGCGATGCAGCTCACCGGCACCGCCGGCGATCTGCAGGTGCCCGGCGCCAAGCTGGCCGGCGTGTTCAACATGGGCGGATCGGCCGTGGCGAACTACGTGAGCATCCTCGAGCGGACCCGTTGAAGGCGGAGCGCCCCGATGAACATCGCCCACCTGCTCGCCCGCTCGGCCCGCGTCATGCCCCACGACCCGGCCGTGCTGCTGGGCACGCGCGTGCTGCACGACTACGCCGGCCTCGCGCGCCGCGCGGCGTCGCTCGCCCGCGCCCTGCGCGAGCGGCTGGGCCTGCAAGCCGGCGAGCGCGTGGGCGTGCTGATGCGCAACGGGCCGCAGTACCTGGACGTGCTGTGGGGCGCCTGGTTCGCCGGCCTGGTGGCCGTGCCCATCAACTACAAGCTGCATGCGCGCGAGGCCGAGTACATCCTGTCCGACAGCGGCGCGCGCGTGCTGTTCGCCGATGCCGAGCTGGCGTCCGGCCTGCAAGCCGGCGGGCCGGCGCTGCCGCGGCTGGCGCACGTGATCGACGTGGCCTCGCACGAGTTCGAGGCGCTGATGTCGGCCACGCCCATGGCGCCCGCGCCGCGCGATCCGTCCGACGTGGCGTGGCTGTTCTACACCTCGGGCACCACCGGCCGGCCCAAGGGCGTGATGCAGACGCAGCGCAACCTGATGTCGATGACGCTGTGCTACTTCGCCGACGTCGATCCGATCTCGCCGCGCGACGCCAGCCTGTACGCCGCGCCCATGTCGCACGGCGCGGGGCTCTACAACATTCCGCACGTGCTGGCCGGCGCGCGCCACGTGGTGCCCGAGTCGCGCGGCTTCGATCCCGACGAGATCCTGATGCTGGCGCGCGAGCTGCGCGAGGTGTCCCTGTTCGCCGCGCCCACCATGGTCAAGCGGCTGGTCGAGCGCGCGGCGGCCACGGGCGCTGACGGCGACGGCATCAAGACCGTGGTGTACGGCGGCGGCCCCATGTATGCGGCCGACATCCAGGAAGCCATGCAGGTGATGGGCCCGCGCTTCGTGCAGATCTACGGGCAGGGTGAATGCCCCATGGCCATCACCGCGCTCTCGCGAGCACTGTTGGCGGATCGCGTGCATCCGCGCCACGCCGAGCGCATCGCCTCGGTGGGCGTGGCGCAGAGCAACGTCGAGATCCGCATCGCCGCGCCCGACGGCTCGCCGCTGTCGGTGGGGCAGACGGGGGAGATCCTGGTGCGCGGCGATTCGGTCATGCCCGGCTACTGGGGCAACCCCGAGGCCAGCGGCCAGGCGCTGCAGCAGGGCTGGCTGTTCACGGGCGACGTGGGCGAGCTCGATGCCGATGGTTTCCTCTATCTCAAGGACCGCTCCAAGGACATGATCATCAGCGGCGGCTCCAACATCTACCCGCGCGAGATCGAGGAAGTGCTGCTGCGCCACCCGGCCGTGCGCGAGGTGGCCGTCATCGGCCGCCCGCACGGCGAGTGGGGCGAGGAGGTGCTGGCCTTCGTCGTGCCGCGCCCGGGCGAGCGCATCCGCACGGAAGAGCTCGATGCCCTGTGCCTGGCGCACATCGCGCGCTTCAAGCGCCCGCGCCACTACCGCGTGGTCGACGAGCTGCCCAAGAACAACTACGGCAAGGTGCTCAAGACCGCGCTGCGCGAGCACGATGCCGCCACGCCGCCGGCCTGAACGCCATCCCCTTCTCACCCCGACAACGAACAAGACGGAGACAACGCATCATGAAACTGGTCACCTTCGATCTCGCCAACGGACAGCGCCACATCGGCGCGCTGCTGCCCGGCGAGCAGACCCTGGTCGACTTCACGGCGGCCTCGTCGTCGCCCGCCTTCCGCGACATGCTCGCGCTGATCGACGCCGGCCCGGCCGCGCTCGATGAAGCCCGCGCGCTGCTGGCCCAGGCTGCGGCACCTTTGGCGCTGGCCGACGTGAAGCTGTGCGCGCCGCTGCCGCAGCCGCGCCAGATGCGCGACTTCCTGTGCTTCGAAAAACACTTCCGCCAGGCGCGCGCCAACAGCCACCTGTTCGGCATCCCGGGCGAGCGCGATCCGGCCAAGGTCGAGATCCCGCAGGTCTGGTACGAGGAGCCCATCTACTACAAGTGCAACCGCTTCTCGGTGGTCGGCACGGGCACCGACATCGTCAACCCGCGCTACTGCAACATGCTCGACTACGAGCTGGAGTTCGCCGCCATCACCGGCCGCGGCGGCAAGAACATCACGAAAGACAAGGCGCGCGAACACATCTTCGGCTACCTGATCTTCAACGACGTGAGCGCGCGCGACCAGCAGCGCCGCGAGATGGGCGGCACCCTGGGCCCCACCAAGGGCAAGGACTTCGACACCGGCAACGTGCTGGGCCCCTGGCTGGTGACGGCCGACGAAGTGCCCGATCCGTACAACCTGACCATGACCGCGCGCGTGAACGGCGAGGAATGGTCGCGCGGCAACAGCGGCGAGATGCACCACCGCTTCGAGGACATCCTCGTGCATGCATCGAAGGACGAGACGCTGCACGCGGGCGAATTCTTCGGCTCGGGCACCGTCGGCGGCGGCTGCGGGCTCGAGCTCGGCAAGTTCCTCAAACACGGCGATGTCGTCGAGCTCGAAGTGACCGGGCTCGGCGTACTGAAGAACCGTGTGGTTTTCCAGCAGTGACATCAACCCACTATCAGGAGACAAGCATGCTGAACTTCACGACTCACCGCGCCTCGATGCGCAATTTCTTGCGCACCCTCGCGGCGGCGCTGCTGCTCGCGGGCGCCGCGGCACCCGCGCTGGCGCAGAAGATCGTCTACGGCTTCTCGGCGTCCACCGCCTTCGCCAACGCCTTCGTGGCGGCCAACGAGGGCATCTTCAAGAAGCACGGTCTCGATGTCGAGATGAAGCTCGTGCCCAACTCGGCCACCACGCCGGCCGCGCTCATGGCCGGCAGCCTGCAGATCGCCACGCCCACGGCGCCCAACACCATGCAGGCCGTGGACCAGGGGCTCGACCTCGTGGTGCTGGCCGGTGGCGGCTACTACACCAAGGGCATGGAAGACGTGGCCATCATCGTGCGGCCCGACAGCCCCATCAAGACGGCCAAGGACTTCGAGGGCAAGCGCGTCTCGACGCCGGGCCTCAACGCCTTCCTGCACGTGCTGTTCCGCAAGTGGATGGCGGAGAACGGCGGCGACTACAAGAAGGTCACCTTCACCGAGAACGCCTTCGCGCAGTCGATCGACGTGCTGCGCGCCGGCCAGGTGGATGGTGTGCTGGCCGTGCAGCCCTTCCTCTCGCGCGCGCTCGAAACCAACACCGGCCGCGTGGTGGCGTTCTACATCGCCGCGCTGGAGGGCGAGACGCAATCGGGCTGGCACGTGGCCAGCCGCAAGTGGGCCGATGCCAACCCGCAACAGGTGAAGGCGTTCAAGGCCGCCATCGCCGAGGCGACCGAGCTGGCCGCCAAGGACCCGTCGGTGGTGCGCAAGGCCAACCTGGTCTACATCCCGTTCCCGGCCGACGTGCAGGCCAAGTTCGCCGATCCGAAGTTCCGTGCCGTCATCACGCCCGACGTGGTGCAGAACTGGAACAAGATCATGATGGACCAGGACATGCTCAAGAAGCCTGTCGATCCGGCCCGCCTGATCTACAAGTGACCTCCGTCGGGAAGACCAACGCATGAGCCATACGTCCGGCAATCCGCTCCTGGCTGTCCAGGGTCTCGACTTCACGGTGGGGTCGCTCAACATCCTGAGCGACATCTCGCTCGAGGTGCGCGAACGCGAGTTCGTCTGCATCGTGGGCGCCTCCGGTTGCGGCAAGACCACGCTGCTGCGGCTGATGGCCGGGCTGCTCAATCCCACGCGCGGGGCGGTGCGCTACCGGGGCCGCGAAGTCACCGGCCCCGACCCGGAGCTGGCCGTGGTGTTCCAGGACTACGGCCGCGCGCTGCTGCCCTGGCGCACCGTGGGCGGCAACGTCGAGCTGGCGCTGGAGGCGCGCCGCGTGCCACGCGCGCAGTGGGCCGCCATCGTGCGCGACATGCTCGGCCGCGTGGGCCTGGCCGAGCGCGCTGACGCCTATCCGGTGCAGCTGTCGGGCGGCATGCAGCAGCGGCTGCAGATCGCGCGCTGCATGGCGCAGGCGCCGCAGGTGCTGCTGATGGACGAGCCCTTCGGCGCGCTCGACGCCATGACGCGCCAGACGCTGCAGGACGAGGTGGCGCGCCTGTGCGCCGATGCGGGCGTGACCGTGGTCTTCATCACCCACGACCTGGAAGAAGCCATCTACCTGGGCGACCGCGTCATCTCGATGGACAAGCATCCGGGCCGCCTCTCGGAGACGCTGGACATCGACCTGGAACGCCCGCGCAACCAGCTCACCACGCGCGAGACGCCACGCTTCCTGGAATACCGGCACAAGCTGTTCAACCTCTTGCCCCCGGGCCATTGAGATGACGACCTCCGCCGTTCCCTCCTACAGCACCGGCGGCCGCATCGCGCGCGGCGTGCTGTTTCCGCTGGCCGTGCTCGTGTTCTGGGAGTTCGCCGCGCGCAGCGGTCTGCTCAAGGCCGAGAGCCTGTCGTATCCCTCGGCGATCTTCCGCGCCGCCGTGGGTGTGGTGATCGACGGCACTTTGTTCAAGGCCGCGGCGCAGACCTTCGGCGGCGCGCTGGGCGGCCTGGCCGTGGGCGCCACGGCCGGCATCCTGGTGGGCGTGGCCTTCGGTCTGTCGCGCACGCTGTCGCAGCTGATGCGCGTGTCCACCGAATCGCTGCGGCCCATCCCCTCGGTGGCGCTGATCCCGCTGGCGCTGCTGATCCACGGCTACGGCTTCCAGATGGAAAGCTCCATCGTCGCCTTCTCGTGCTTCTGGCCGCTGCTCATCATCACCGAGAGCGCCGTGCGCGGCATCGAGCCGCGCCTGATCGAAGTGGCGCGCGTGCTGGGCTTCGGCGCCGTGCAGCGTGTCACCAAGATCGTGCTGCCGGCTGCGCTGCCGCGCATCTTCGTGGGCCTTCGCCTGGCGGCCGCCGTGTCGCTGGTGGTGGCCGTCACGGTGGAGATCACCGCCAACCCGCAGGGCCTGGGCTATGCGCTGGTGGTGGCGCAGGAAAGCATGCGGCCCGACCGCGTGTTCGCCTTCATCGGCTGGATCGGCCTGATCGGCTGGGCCTTCAACGCGGCGCTGCTGCGCGCGCAGACGCGCTGGTTCGGCCGCATGGGCAACTGGGCGGAGACGTCTTCATGAAACGTCGATGCCCATTCCAGATTCTGGCGGAGACCTCTTCATGAAACCGCGCAAGACAGGATTCCTCATGTGGCTCGCCAGCCTGGGCGTGCTCGCCCTGCTGATCGGCCTGTGGCAGCTGGCCGCGCAGCGCGAACTGGTCTCGCCGGTGTTCTTCCCGGCGCCCGCGCGCAGCTTCGAATCGCTGTGGGAGCAGATGGGCAGTGCCGACTTCTGGCATGCCTTCCGCGAAACCGTGTGGCGCATGGCGCTGGGCTTCGTCGCGGCGTCGGTCGCGGGGGTGTCGCTGGGTGCGCTCATCGGCCTGTCGCCGCGCGTGCGGGCCTATGTCGAGCCGACGCTGGAGCTGATCCGCCCGCTGCCGGCCTCGGCCATGATCCCCGTGTTCGTGCTGCTGCTGGGCCTGAACGACCGCATGATCGTAAGCGCCATCGCGTTCTCGTCGCTGTGGCCCGTGCTGCTCAACACCGTGCACGGCTTCAAGACCGTGGAGCCGAGGCTGATGGAAGTGGCGCGCATCCTGCACCTCTCACGCATGGAGATGGTCTGGAAGATCGCGCTGCCCAATGCCATGCCCGACATCTTCGCGGGCCTGCGCCTGGCGCTCACCGTGTCGCTGATCCTGGCCGTGGTGGCCGAGATGCTGGCCGGCGTGGCGGGCCTGGGGCAGAACATCACGCTGGCCGCGCGCTCGTTCCAGAGCGCCAGCCTGTACGCCGGGATCATCGTGCTGGGCGCCATCGGCTACCTCACCAACATCCTGCTCGAGCGCGCCGAACGGTATCTGCTGCGCTGGCGAGGGAACGAATGACCCCCACGCTCCCCACTTCGTGTGGTTCGCTGCCCCCCGAGGGGGCGCTCGCGCAGGGCCCGGCCAAGCCGGGGCGGCGTTCCTCTGGAACGCGCGCTCAGGAAGCTCCACCCGAATTCATTCCACCTTTCAACAAGGAGACACCCCATGAGCAAGTGGCAATACACCAAGGGACTGCACGAGATCGGCAACGGCAACTACGCCTGGCTGCTGCCCGACGGCACCTGGGGCTGGAGCAATGCCGGCCTGGTCGTCGACAGCGGCGAATCGTTGCTGGTCGACACGCTGTTCGACCTCAAGCTCACGCGCGAGATGCTGCACGCGATGCGCAACGCCGTGCCCGAGACGAAAGAGATCGGCCAGGTGGTCAACACCCACGCCAACGGCGACCACTACTTCGGCAACCAGTTGGTGGCCGATTCGGAAATCATCGTCTCGCAGGCCTGCGCCGACGAGATGAAGGAACATCCGCCCGAAGCGCTGATCGACCGCTTCAGGAACTACAAGGCCATGGGCGACGGCGGCGAGTTCCTCATGAAGCACATGGGCCGCGTGTTCGACTTCCGTGGCATCGTGTACACGCCGCCCACCAAGACCTTCAGCGGCGAGATCGACCTCAAGGTCGGCAACAAGACCGTCAAGCTGGTGGAAGTGGGCCCGGCCCACACCAAGGGCGACGTGCTGGCCTACATCCCCGAAGACAAGATTGTCTACACCGGCGACATCCTGTTCAACGGCGGACATCCGATCGTCTGGGCCGGCCCGGTGGACAACTGGATCCGCGCCTGCGACCTCATGCTGGGTTGGGACGTGGACGTGGTCGTGCCCGGCCACGGCCCCATCACCGACAAGAGCGGCGTGCGCGCACTCAAGCACTACCTCGAATACGTGAAGGCCGAGGCGCGCAAGCGCTACGACATGGGCATGACGCTGGAGCAGGCGGTGGACGACATCTCGCTGAAAGAGTTCAACAGCTGGACCGACGCCGAGCGCATCTACGTCACCGTGAACAACCTGTTCCAGGAATTCAGCGGCGACAAGTCGCCCCCCGACAGCGTGCGCCTGTTCGGCCTGATGGCGCACTACGAAGAGCGCCAGAAGATGCTGCACGGCGGCTGCGGCCCCAACTGTGGACATAACCATTGACCACCCCGTTTCTTGCTCACTGCGTGTAGCCGAATCCCCCTCAAGGGGCAACACCAGCGGCCCGGCGAAGCCGGTTCCGCGGTGTTCCACGATGGGATGGTGCCGCGCATGGGGCATCGCCGGGTCACGCATTCCGATCACTCAGATACTCAAGGAGACAAACACATGGTCTGGAGAATCCGCCGCGTCGTCACGGGCCACGACGCGCAGAACCGTTCCACCTTCATCACGGACGGCCTCGCGCCCAACATCAAGGAAATGGAGTCCATGCCCGGCGTGGCCCTGACCGACTTGTGGGAAACGACCACCGCGCCGGCCGACAACACCGGCAGCGACGATGCGGCCAGGCGCCCCGTGAAGCTGGAGCCGCCCTCGGTCGGCAGCATCCTGCGCATCGTCGAGTTCCCGCCGGACACGGCCTGGAAGGGTGCCGACGCGGCCAAGGCCTTCGCCTCCATCGGTGCCGGCCACGCGCCCGACAAGCATTCGGACGACCCGATGCGCCACAAGACCAGCACGGTCGACTACATCATCGTGCTCAAGGGCGAGATCTACGCCATCCTCGACACCGGCGAGACGCTGCTCAAGGCCGGCGACATCCTGGTGCAGCGCGGCACCATGCACTCGTGGAGCGTGCGCGGCACCGAGCCGTGCATCGTGGCCGCCGTGCTGATCGGGGCCACGCCGCATCCCTGAAGCGCCGGAATCTTTTTTTCCGGCCCGGTGTCGAGTCCGGGAATCTCCGTTCGTCGTGGGGTTGGAGCGCTGGCCAGAATGGTGGCCAGCGCACCGCCCCTCAACGACGCCCCGGAAGGTTTCGACGCATGGCAACCGAGAACTCCGTCAAAGGCCCGGCCTCCTACTTCCCGTCCATCGAGAAGAAGTATGGTCAGCCCATCAGCCACTGGATGCAGGTCATCCAGGCGGCCGGCCCGCTCAGGCACATGGAGCTGGTCGCCCACCTGAAGACCGAGCACGGCTTGGGCCATGGCCACGCCAACGCCCTCGTGGCCTGGCACCTGGCCCGCAAGAAGTGAGCCGCCCGCGGCACCCATGCAGAAGGTGAACATGCCCGACTCGTGTCCGGCATGAACCAGTCGCTCGATGGTTATGTTGCCTGGCGCACAGCCTCCCGCGACTCGGCCTCGTCTGCTCAGGCCTTTGCCCGTGGTTTGAGCCGGAAGCTGATCCCCATCCGGTTGATCGCGTTCATGGCGGCAATCACGATCGTGAGATCCACGAGGTCTTTCTCGCTGAAGGCTTCCTCGGCGGCCCGATAGGCTTCATCGGATGCATGCGTCTCGCCGATGCGCGTGACCTCCTCGGCCCAGGCGAGTGCCGCACGCTCCTGATCGGAGAACAGGTAGGCCGCCTCGTGCCAAGCCGGCACGAGCATCAGTTTTTCGACGGACATGCCGCCTTCCCGAAGGTCGCGTCCGTGGACGTCGATGCAATGGGCACAGCCGTTGATCTGCGACACACGCAGGAAGACGAGGTGGACGAGCTGGGCGGGCAAGCCGGTGCCGGTCGTGGCGAAGTGGTGAAGACCGCCGAGTGCCTTTGCCCCTTCGGGCGAAACGATGAACCAGTTGGCGCGTTGCATGGTGAACGTTGTCCTTTGCAGATGGGGTCCGGCAAGACGTCGGGCCTCATGCATCAGACGAAAGGCAGTGCTGCGTTGTGACAGCCGCGCGACCGCCGCTTTCTTCAATGCACCCCCGGCATCCCCAGGATGCGCGCGATGAGTTCGCCCGTCGTTGTCACGCCCAGCTTGCGCATCAGCCGCATGCGGTGCGCTTCCACGGTGCGGTGGCTGACGTTGAGGTCGCGCGCGATTTCCTTGGCGGTCAGGCCGGTGATGATGCGCGCGGCGATCTCGCGCTCGCGGGCGGTCAGGTCGGCACTCACGGGGCGGCTGTCGCTGATGTCCTCGAACACCCAGATCACCGAGGCGTAGGGCGCCTCGGGCGAGAACGAGCGGCCCGAGACGGCGCACCAGAACATGCGGCCGTCGGCGTGGCGCATGATGCGCTGGTCGCGGTAGGTGCCGGTCTGCTGCATGCTGGCAGCGCCGCGTTCGCCGATGTATTCGAACTCTTCGTGCGAGGGGTAGAGGCGTTCGGTGGTCTGGCCCACGAGCTGCGCGCGCTCGTAGCCGAACATGGCGGCCATGGCCAGGTTGCAGCGCTCGATGATGCGGTTGCGCGTGACCATCAGGCCCACGGGCGCGTGTTCGAAGATGAGTTCGGGCTCGGCGATGGAGTCGGCAAGGGTCTTGTGGCCGTGGTGCTGCATGACGGTCAAAGGGGCGGGGAGTGATGCGGACGCGCCAGCCATTGTGTCGGCGGGGGCAGTATTTGTGCCCCCGCATCAACCCGCGCCGGCCATTCGCACGGCGCGGGGGCCGCACGGCATGGCCTGCGACAATCGCCGCATGCCCGTGCCTCTGAAAAACGATACGTTCCTGCGCGCCTGCCTGCGCCAATCCACCGACTACACGCCTGTGTGGCTGATGCGCCAGGCCGGCCGCTATCTGCCCGAATACCGCGCCACGCGCGCGCAGGCGGGCAGCTTCATGGGCCTGGCCACCAACGTGGACTACGCCACCGAGGTCACGCTGCAGCCGCTGGCGCGCTACCCGCTCGATGCGGCCATCCTGTTCTCCGACATCCTCACCGTGCCCGATGCGATGGGCCTGGGCCTGACGTTCGCGCAGGGCGAAGGACCGAAGTTCGCGCAGGTGGTGCGCGACGAGGCCGCGGTGGCCAGGCTGGCCGTGCCCGACATGGACCGCCTGCGCTACGTGTTCGACGCCGTCACGTCGATCCGCCGCGCGCTCGATGGCCGCGTGCCGCTGATCGGCTTCTCGGGCAGCCCCTGGACGCTGGCC
>JAGOCV010000055.1 GCA_017998575.1 Burkholderiaceae bacterium | reverse complement strand
CTGCAGGCCTTGCCCGGTGGCCAGCGCCGCGCGGCCCTCATCGCCTACCTGAGCGAGCGGACCTTGCAGGTGCTGGGCCTGGAGTCCAGCCAGCCGCTCGATCCCCGCCTGGCGCTCAAGGAGATCGGCCTCGACTCCCTCATGGCGGTCGAGCTGCGCAACGCCCTGGCCAAAGCCTTCGCGCACCCGCTGCCGGCGACGCTGCTGTTCGACTACCCCACGCTGGACGCCCTGGCCGCCAGCCTGCTGCGCACGCTCGGCCTGGAGGCCGGGGCCGCGCCCGCCATGCCGGTCGCCGTGGCGGCGCCCGCGCTCGATGAACTGGCCGACCTCAGCGATGAAGAAGCCGAAGCCCTCTTGTTGAAGGAACTCGAAAGCGGGTCCTCGGAGCACACATGACAGACACCCCCCCGGGCGCCGAAGCGCTCAGCCCCGTCAAGCGCGCGTTGCTCGAGATCCGCGATCTCAAGGCGCAGCTGGCCCGCGCGCAGGCGGCGCTGCACGAGCCCATCGCCATCGTTGGCATGGGCATGCGCCTGCCCGGCGGGGTGCACGACGCCGCCGGCTTCGCCGACCTGCTCTGGTCGGGCACGGACGCGATCCAGGACATTCCGGCGGACCGCTGGTCGCTGGACGCGCTCTACGCCGAAGACCCGGACGCCCCCGGCAAGATGACCACCCGCTTCGGCGGCTTCATCGACCAGGTCGACCACTTCGACGCCGAGTTCTTCGGCATCTCGCCGCGCGAGGCCGCCAGCATGGACCCGCAGCAGCGCCTGATGCTGCAGGTGAGCTGGGAAGCCCTGGAAGACGCCGGCCACGCCGGCCCCGAGCTCGCCGGCTCGCGCACCGGGGTCTACCTGGGGGTGAGCAACAACGACTACGGGCGCGCGCTGTTCGCCCACCGCGAACTCATCGACGCCTACTTCAGCACCGGCAACGCCTACAGCGTGGTGGCCGGCCGGCTGTCCTATTTCCTGGGCCTGCAGGGGCCGGCGGTGGTGGTGGACACCGCTTGTTCCTCGTCGCTGGTGGCGCTGCACCAGGCCTGCCAGGCGCTGCGCGCGGGCGAGTGCGACATGGCCCTGAGCGGGGCGGTGAACCTGATCCTCACGCCCGAGATGAACATCAACTTCTCGCGCGCCCGCATGATGGCGCCCGACGGGCGCTGCAAGACCTTCGACGCCGCGGCCGACGGCTACGTGCGCGGCGAAGGCTGCGCCGTGCTCGTGCTGCGCCGCCTCTCCGACGCGCTGGCGCAGGGGGACCGCGTGCTGGCCGTGGTGCGCGGCAGCGCGCTCAACCAGGACGGCCGCAGCGGCGGCCTGACCGCGCCCAACGGCCCGGCCCAGGAAGCCGTGCTGCGCGCGGCGCTCGAATCGGCCCGCGTGCCGGCGAGCGCGATCGGCTACATCGAAACCCATGGCACCGGCACGCCGCTGGGCGACCCGATCGAAGTGGGTGCGCTCGGCGCGGTGCTGGGCGAAGGCCGCAGCCCGGCGCAACCGCTGCCCATCGGCTCGGTCAAGACCAACATCGGCCACCTCGAAGCCGCCGCCGGCATGGCCGGTGTCATCAAGGTGGTGCTGGCGATGCAGCGGCGCGAAATCCCGCCGCACCTGCACTTCCGCACCGGCAGCCCGCACATCGCCTGGGAGCGCCTGCCGCTGACCGTGCCCACGCAGGTCACGCCCTGGGCGCCGATCGAGGGCCGGCGGCTGGCGGGCGTGAGTTCGTTCGGCTTCAGCGGCACCAACGCCCACGTCATCCTGGAAGAAGCGCCCGAGCGGGCCGCGGTGCCGGCCGGCACGGACCGCCCGCTGCACCTGCTCGCCCTCTCGGCCCGAGACGGCGCCACGCTGCAGGAACTCGTGCGCCGCCACGAGGCCGCGCTGGCCGGGGCCACCGCGCCGCTGGCCGACATCGGTTTCACCGCCAACGCCGGGCGGGCCCACTTCAGCCACCGCGTGGCCGTGGTCGGTGCCAGCGTCGACGAGATCCGCCAGGGTCTGGCCCAGGCCGAGGCCCGCCACGTGCAGGTCGCGCAGCGCCCGCAGGTCGCGTTCCTGTTCACCGGGCAGGGCGCCCAGTACGCCGGCATGGGCCGGGCCCTGTACGACAGCGCGCCGGTGTTCCGCCAGGTGCTGGACGATTGCGCCGCCCGCCTCGCGCCGCTGCTGCCGCGCGGCCTGCTGGAGGTGATCTTTGCCGGGCCCGGCGAGGCCTCGCCGATCAACGAGACCCTGTATGCCCAGCCCGCCACCTTTGCCATCGAGGTCGCGCTGGCCGCGCTCTGGCGCTCCTGGGGCATCGAGCCGGTGGCCGTGATGGGCCACAGCCTGGGCGAGTACGCCGCCGCCTGTGTGGCCGGCATGCTCTCGCTCGACGACGCGCTGCGACTGGTCACCGAGCGCGGGCGCCTCACCCACGCGCTGCCGGCCGACGGCGGCATGGCCGCGATCTTCGCGCCCGAGGCCGTCGTGACGGCCGAGCTGGCCCGTGCCGGCGGCGGGCTGACCATCGCCGCCTACAACGGCCCCGAGCACTTCGTGGTCAGCGGCCTGCGCACCGAGGTGGACGCGCTGCTGGCCCACCTGGAGCGCGCCGGTGTGCGCGCCAAGGCGCTGCGCGTGCCGCACGCGGCGCACTCGCGCTGGATCGAGCCGGTGCTGCCCGAGTTCGGCCGCGCGCTCGAAGGCGTTCGCTTCTGCGCGCCGCAGATCGCCCTGGTGTCCAACCTCACAGGCCGCTTCGCGGGCGTGGAAGAGATCGGCCGCCCGGGCTACTGGCAGGACCACATGCGCCAGCCGGTGCGGTTCGAGCAATCCCTGCAGGCCCTGACCGCCCAGGGCATCACGCACTTCATCGAGATCGGCCCGCACCCCGTGCTGCTGGGCATGGGCGCCGAATGCGCCGGCACCTCGCCGGCCGAATGGCTGCCCTCGCTGCACCGTGAGCGCGCCGACTGGACCGACCTGCTCGAAGGCCTGCAGCGCCTGTACCTGGCGGGAGCGGACGTCAACTGGGCCGCGCTGGACGCCGGCCAGGCTCGCCGCCGCGTGGCCCTGCCGACCTACCCGTTCCGCGAACGCCGCCACTGGATGGACGTGGTGGGCCGCCCGGCCGCCGCCGCCGACGGTGCCGAGCGCCGCTGGGACAGCCTCACGCGCGCGCTCAAGCGCCAGGCCGAACGCGGCCCGCTCGACCTCAACGCCGCCTCCTACCCCGCCAAATGGGCCTGCCTGGAGCGCATCACCGCCGCGCACGCGGTGCGCACCCTGCGCGACGGCGGGCTGTTCAAGACCGCAGGCGAGGGCCACAGCCTGGCCCAGGTGCTGCAGCGCGCCGGCATCGCCGAAACCTACGGGCACCTGGTGCAGCGCTGGCTGGACCGGCTGGTGGCCCAGGGCGATCTGGCGCAGGAGGGCGACCGCTTCGTGGCGCGCGCGCCGCTGGCCGAGCCTGATCTGGCCGCGCTCTGGCGCGAGGCCGACGCGCTGTTCGCCGACAACCAGCCGCTGCTGGCCTACGTGCGCCACTGCGGCGAGCTCGTGAGCGCGGTGCTGCGCGGCGGCGAAAGCCCGCTGGAAACCCTGTTCCCGGGCGGCGGCTTCGAGCTCGCCGAAGGCCTGTACGAACGCTCGGCCACCATGCGCTACATCAACGCGCTCGCGGCCTCGGGCTTCGAGGCCCTGGGCGCCTCGGTCGCGCCCGGTCGCCAGCTGCGCGTGCTCGAAATCGGCGCCGGCACCGGCGGCACCACCGCCTCGCTGCTGCCCGCCTTGCCGCCCGACCGCACGGCGTACCGCTTCACCGACGTGTCCGACTTCTTCATGGACCGGGCGCGCGCGCGCTTCGCGGCCCACCCCTTCGTGAGCTACGGCGTGCTCGACATGGACCGCGATCCGGCGGAGCAGGGCGTCGCGCCACACAGTTTCGACGTCATCGTCTCGGCCAACGCAGTGCACGCCAGCAAGGACCTGCGGCGGACCCTGTCGCGCCTGCACGATCTGCTGGCGCCGGGCGGCGTGCTGCTGCTGGTCGAGTCCACCGTGCACATGGCCTGGTTCGACATGACCACCGGCCTCATCGAAGGCTGGCAGCATTTCGCCGACGACCTGCGCACCGACAACCCGCTGCTGCCGCCGGCTGTCTGGCTGCAGGCACTGCGCGATGCCGGTTTCGATGCCGCGGGCGCCTGGCCCGAGGCCGGTTCCGGAGCCGAGGTGCTGGGCCAGCACGTCATCGTGGCGCGCGCGCCCGGCGATGCGTCGGCCGGCGCACCGGCCGGGGAGGCGGTCGAGGTCGCCGAGGTGGCTGTGGCAGGAACCCCGGCCCAGACCCCGGCCAGCGCGCTGCGGGAACAGCTGGAAACGGCCCTGCCGGGTGAACGCCTGGAGCTTTTGCGTGAATTCGTGCGCGATCGGGTCGTGCGTGTGCTGCGCCTGGACCGAAATGACACACCAGGGCGGCATGATCGGCTGATGGACCTGGGTTTTGACTCTCTGATGGCGGTGCAGCTGCGCAACCAGCTCGGTGTTGGCCTCGGCCTGGACAAGCCCTTGCCCGCCACCGTGATGTTCGATCACCCCACGATCGACGCCCTGGCGGCCTACCTGCTGGGCCGGGTGGCGCCGGCCGAAACCCCGGTGCCGGCGGCCTCGGGCATGGAAGTTGCGCCCGCGCCAGCGGTGCTGGGCGAGGCCGCGATCGCGGCCATGAGCGATGCGGAGATCGAAGCCTTGCTGCTCGACCGCCTGGGAAAAACATGAACGACGAGCGACCCACCCCTGCTGCGCCCCAGGAGCCTTTGTCGCCCCTCAAGCGCGCCTTCCTGGCGCTGGAAGACGCGCAGTCGCGCCTGGCGGCCATGGAGCGCGCCGCGCGCGAGCCCATCGCCGTGATCGGCCTGGGCTGCCGCGTGCCGGGC
This sequence comes from Burkholderiaceae bacterium, assembly GCA_017998575.1. Next base: position 11,020 of record JAGOCV010000055.1, on the reverse strand, counting down.
GGTGCCCACGACGCCGGGAGCTTCTGGCAACTCATGCGCGACGGCGTGGACGCCATCGGCCCCACCCCGGCCGACCGCTGGGACATGGACGCGCTCTACGACCCCGACCCCGAAGTCCCGGGGCGCATCGCCACGCGCCAGGGCGGCTTCCTCGGCCCGGTGGACCAGTTCGATGCCGGCTTCTTCGGCATCGCTCCGCGCGAAGCGCAAGGCATGGACCCGCAGCAGCGCCTGCTGCTGGAGGTGAGCTGGGAAGCCCTGGAGAACGCGGGCCAGGCGCCCGACCGCCTCGAAGGCTCCCGCACCGGCGTCTACGTGGGCGTGACCGCGAGCGACTACGCCTACATGCAGCTCATGAGCGGTGACCGCACGCTGCTCGACGCCCATTTCACCTCCGGCATGGCGCACAGCATCGTGTCGGGCCGGCTCTCCTACCTGCTCGGCCTGCAAGGCCCCAGCCTGACGCTGGACACCGCCTGTTCCTCGTCGCTGGTGGCCGTGCACCTGGCCTGCCAGGCCCTGCGCAGCGGCGATTGCCGCATGGCGCTGGCCGGCGGCGTCAACCTCATCCTCTCGCCCGATCTCTACATCGCGCTGTCGCACTCGCGCATGCTCGCGCCCGACGGCCGATGCAAGACCTTCGACGCCTCGGCCGACGGCTTTGCGCGCGGCGAAGGCTGCGGCATGGTGGTGCTCAAGCGCCTGAGCGATGCCCAGGCCGATGGCGATCGCGTGCTGGCCGTGATTCGCGGCAGCGCGGTCAACCAGGACGGCCCCAGCAGCGGCTTGACCGCGCCCAACGGCCCGGCCCAGGAAGCCGTGATCCGCGAGGCGCTGGCCCGTGCCGGCGTGGCGCCCAACGAGGTCGGCCTGATCGAGGCCCACGGCACCGGCACCCAGCTCGGCGACCCGCTGGAGGTGCAGGCGCTGGGCGCGGTGTTCGGCCAGGACCGCGAGCAGCCGCTGTGGCTGGCCTCGGTCAAGACCAACATCGGCCACCTCGAAGCGGCGGCCGGCATCACCGGCCTGATCAAGCTGGTGCTGTCGCTGCAGCACCGCGAGATCCCGGCCCACCTGCATTTCAAGACACCCAGCCCGCACATCCCCTGGGCCGACCACGCGCTGCGCGTGCCCACCGAGCACACGCCCTGGCAACCCATTGGCGGGCGCCGCATCGCCGGCGTGAGTTCCTTCGGCTTCAGTGGCACCAACGCCCACGTGGTGCTGGAAGAAGCCCCCGAGGCGCCCGCTCAGCCGGCCCGCCCGGCGCGCAACGCGCACCTCATGGCCCTGTCCGCGCGCGACGACACCGCGCTCGCCGCGCTGGCCGCGAGCTACGCCCAGGCCCTGCGCGGCCGCGCCGACGCCGAGCTGGCCGACATCTGCTTCACCGCCAACGTGGGCCGCTCGCACTTCGCGCAGCGCGCCACCGTGCTGGCCCACAGCGTGGCCGAACTCTGCGAACGGCTCGATGCGCTGGCGCGCGGCGTCGAGGCTGAAGGTGTGAAAACCGCCCGCGTGACGCGGCGCGACCCGCCGCGCGTGGCCTGGCTGTTCACCGGCCAGGGCGCGCAATACGCCGGCATGGCCAAAGGCCTGTACGACAGCGAACCGGTGTTCCGCGAGGCGCTGGACCGCTGCGCCGCCTTGCTCGCGCCGCACCTCGAACAGCCCCTGCTGTCGGTGCTGTTCCCGGCCGACGGCGACAGCGCGCGGCTCAACGACACCGCCTACACCCAGCCCGCGCTGTTCGCGGTCGAATACGCGCTCACCGAATGGTGGCGCGCCTGGGGCGTGGTGCCGCAGGCCGTGATCGGCCACTCGGTCGGCGAACTCGTGGCCGCCTGTGTGGCCGGCGTGTTCAGTCTCGAAGACGCCCTGCGGTTGATCGCCGTGCGCGGCCGCCTGATGCAGGCGCTGCCCGCCGGGGGCGGCATGGCGGCGGTGTTCACCACCGAAGAACAGGCAAAGAAAGCCATCGAGCCGTACCGTGGCCGCGTATCGCTGGGCGCCGTCAACGGCGTGGACCAGGTCGTGATCTCCGGCGTGCAGGTCGACGTGGACGCCATCTGCCGCGAGCTCGCGGGGCAGGGCGTGCGCACCCAGGCGCTGACCGTCTCGCACGCCTTCCACTCGCCCCTGGTCGAGCCCATGCTCGACGCCTTCGAGCGCGAGGCGGCGCAACTGCGCTTCGCCCGCCCGCAACTGCGCGTGGTGTCCAACCTCAGCGGTGCGCTGGCCAGCGAAGAATTCACCCGCGCGGCCTACTGGCGTCAGCACGTGCGCGAGGCGGTGCGCTTCGGCGACGGCCTGCAGGCCCTGGCCGCGCTGCGGCCGGACGTGTGCATCGAAATCGGCCCGCACCCCACCTTGCTCACCCTGGCCAGCCGGGCCTGGGGCGACGCCGGCCCGACGCTGGTCGCCTCCCTGCGCAAGGGCCGCGACGACGGCGAACAGATGCTCGACGCCGTCGGCGCGCTGTACCTCGCGGGGGCCAAATTGAACTGGCGTGCCGGCGGCCCCGGTCGCACGGTGGACCTGCCGTCCTACCCCTTCCAGCGCGAGCGCTGCTGGTTCCAGGCCCAGCCCCCCGCGCCGGTGCCCGCAGTGCGCGGCCGTGGCACGGGCCATCCCCTGCTCGGCACGCGGTTGCGCGGCGCGGGCCGTGAAACGGTTTTTGAATCCCGCCTGAGCGCGGACGAACCCGCTTACCTGCGCGAGCACCGGGTGCAGGGCCACGTGGTGGTGCCCGCCACCGCCTACCTCGACACCTTGCTGGCCGCCGCGCGGCAGCTGTTCGGGCAGGGCCCGGTGGCGGTCGAAGACATCACCGTGCAGGAAGCCATGCTGCTGGCCGACGACGGCGCCGCCCGCACCGTGCAGGTGGTCTGCGCAGCGGCCTCGCAGGGCGCCGTTTCGGTCGCGCTCAGCAGCCTGGCGGAGGACGCCGCCGACACCGACCCCTGGGTGGCCCATGTGTCTGGCACGCTGCGCGCCGCTGGCGCCCCGATCTCCACCGGCGCCCTGGCCGCGCTGCAAGCTGCGTGTGCGGACACGGTGGACGTCGCCGGTTTCTACGAAGGCTTCGCGCGCCGTGGCCTGGACTTCGGCCCCGGCTTCCAATCCATCCAAAACCTCTGGCGCGGTCCATCGCAGGCGGTGGGCGAGATCGCCCTGACCGATGCGCTGGCCGGCGAGGCCGCCCGCTACGGCATGCACCCCGTGCTGCTCGACGGCTGCCTGCAGGTGCTGGCCGCGGCCCTCCCCACCGACGGCGAGGAAGGCCTGTACCTGCCGATCGGCATCGGGCGCTTCGCGCTGCACGGTGCACCGGGCGCGCGCTGCTGGAGCCATGTGAACGTGCTCGCGAGCAGCGCCGAATCGAGCCGAGCCACCGTCACGGTCTGGCAGGCCGATGGCACGCTGCTGGCCGAACTGGCCGACGTGCAACTCAAGCGCGTTTCGCGCGACGCCCTGGCGCGCCTGGGCGAGCGCTGGCTCGACGACTGCCTGTACCAGACCGTCTGGCGGGCCACGCCGCTGCCGATGCAGGACGCGGCGGCCCAGGCCCCCCTGGCCGTGCTCGGTGCGCAGGCCATGCAGGCCTTGCCCGCGCTGCGCCAGTCGGCCCGCCTGGACGCCTATGACAGCTTCATTCCCCAGCTCGAAGCCCTGTGCGCCGAGTACGTGGTGCGCACGCTCTCGCGCCTGGGCTGGACCCCCGCCGTGGGCGAAACGGTCGATGAAGCGGCCCTGGCCGCACGGCTGGGGGTGCAGGCACGCCATCACCGCTTGTTCGGCCGGCTGCTGGCCATCCTGGGCGAAGTCGGCCTGCTGGACCGCGCGCCCGGTGGCTGGGTGGTGCGCCGTGCCCTGCACGATGCGCAGCCCGAAAGCGAACTGGCGCGCCTGAAGGCCGCCCACCCCGATGCGGCCGCCGAGCTGGAGATGACCGGCCGCGTGGCCGCCGAGATGGCCGAGGCCTTGCGCGGCGAGCGCGAGCCCATGCAACTGCTGTTCCCGGGCGGCTCGCTGGACACCGCCGAACGCATGTACCGCGACGCGCCCACCGCCCAGGTCTTCAACGGCTTCATGACCGAGGTCATGCTGGCCGTGGTCGCCCACCAGGCCAGCGGCAGCACCCGCCCGCTGCGCATCCTGGAGATCGGTGGCGGCACCGGCGGCACCACCGCTCGCGTGGCGCCGAGCCTGCCGGCGCAGGGCGTGGAATACACCTTCACCGACATCGGCCCGCTGTTCGTGGCGCGTGCCAAGGAGCGTTTCGCCGCCCACGGCTTCATGCGCTTCGCGGTGCTCGACCTCGAGCAAGACCCGAAGTCGCAGGGCTTCGACCTGCAGGCGTACGACGTCGTCATCGCCGCGAACGTGATCCACGCCACCGCCGACCTGCGCCGCACGCTCGACCGCGTTCGCGGCCTGCTCGTGCCCGGTGGCCTGCTCGCCATGCTGGAGGTGACGGCGCCGCAGCGCTGGTTCGACCTCACCGTGGGCCTGACCGAAGGCTGGTGGGCCTTCGACGACACCGACCTTCGGCCCGATTACGCCACCTTGCCGCGCGAAGCCTGGCTCTCGCTGCTGGCCGATCGCGGCTTCGGCGAGCGCACGGCCCTGCCCGAGGGCGACGGCCACCAGGGCACGCTGGGCCTGCAGTCGCTGCTGCTGGCCCGCGCCACCGGCCCGGCCGCGCGCCGCTGGCTGCTGTGGGCCGACGAGGGCGGCACGGCCGAATCCCTGGCCGATCGCCTGCGCGCACGCGGCGACGACTGCGTGCTGGTGCGTGCGGGCGAACGCTTCATGTCGGACCCGGACGGCTCGCTCACCATCAACCCGGCCTCCGCCGCCGACCACCGCCGGGTGCTCGACGAGCTGCAAGCCACGGGTCGTCCGCTTCACGGTGTGGTGCACGCCTGGTCGCTCGATGCCGGATGCTGGGAAGACCTCTCGCCCGGCGCACTGGCCGCCGCGCAGGCCGTGGGCGCCGTGAGTGGCGCGCTGCTCGCGCAGGCGCTCATCGGCCTGGGCTCGCCGCCGCCCCTGTGGTTCGCCACGCGCGGCGCGCAGCGCACGGAGGACGGCGACCACGCACTCAACCCGGCCCAGGCACCGGTCTGGGGCCTGGCCAAGGCCGTGGCGCTGGAACACCCCGAACTGCGCTGCGCCTGCGTGGACCTGGAAGAAGGTTCGGAGGCCGACGCCTTGCTGGCCGAACTCGATGCACCGGCCGCCGGCCCTGCGGCGCCGAGGCAGATCGCCTGGCGCGCGGGCGAACGCCGCACCGCCGAGCTGGCACACCTGCGTCGGGCACCGGTGGCTGGCACCAACGGCCGGCCGGCGGCCTACCGCCTCGCGCCCGCCACCCGGGGCGCGCTCGACGAACTGGGCCTGCAGCCGCTGGAGCGCCGTGCGCCCGGCGCCGGCGAGGTCGAGATCGCGGTGGAAGCCACCGGCCTGAATTTCAAGGACGTGCTCAACGTGCTGGGCATGTACCCCGGCGACCCGGGGCCGCTGGGCGGCGAGTGCGCCGGCCGCGTGAGCGCGGTGGGCCCTGGTGTGACGCACCTGCGCGTGGGCGACGCCGTGCTCGGCGTGGCCGGCGGCAGCTTCGCCTCGCACGTGGTCGCGCGCGCGGCCTTCGTTCAGCCACGGCCTGAGGGCCTGAGCGCGGAAGAGGGCGCGTCCTTTCCGATCGCCTTCGTCACCGCCGAGTTCTGCCTCGGCCACCTGGCCGGCATGAAGGCCGGCGACCGCGTGCTGATCCACGCCGCCGCCGGCGGCGTCGGCATGGCGGCGGTGCGGCTGGCGCAGCGCGCCGGTGCCGTGGTGTTCGCCACCGCCGGCTCCGAGGCCAAGCGCGAACTGCTGCGCGCCATGGGCGTGCCGCACGTGATGGATTCGCGCAGCGCCGACTTCGCCGCTGAAGTGCTCGCGCTGACCCAGGGGGGCGGCGTGGACATCGTGCTCAACGCGCTGTCGGGTGAGCTGATCGAAGCCGGATTCCAGGCGCTGGCCGACGGCGGCTGCTTCATTGAGATCGGCAAGCGCGGCATCAAGACGCCCGAATGGGTGCAGGCGCTGGATCGAGGTCTGCGCTACCACATCGTGGACTGGGGCGAGACCGGCGAGCGCGACCCGGCGCTCATCGGCGGCCTGCTGGCGCGCCTGGTGGCCGAGCTGCGCGAAGGCCGCCTGGCCCCGCTGCCGCGCCACGTGTTCGCGCTGGACGAGGCCGAGCGCGCCTTCCGTTTCATGGCGCAGGCGAAACACACCGGCAAGGTCGTGGTGCGCCACGGCACGGCCGCGCCCGCCGCGGTGCGCCGCGACGGCACCTACCTCATCACCGGCGGCCTGGCGGGGCTGGGCCCGGTGGTGGCGCGCCGCCTCGCCGAGCAGGGCGCGGGCCGGGTGGTGCTGATCAGCCGCCGGGGCGTCACGCCCGAGGTGGCACCCGTGCTGGACGAGATCCGCGCGCTGGGCACCGCCGTGGTGGCCGAGGCGGTGGACGTGAGCGACGCCGAGGCGATGGCCGCGCTGCTCGCGCGCCTGCGCACCGACGGCCCGCCGCTGCGCGGCGTGGTGCACAGCGCCGGGGTGCTGGACGACGCGGGCCTGCTGCAGCAGGACGCGGCGCGGTTTGAACACGTCTTCGCACCCAAGGTGCGCGGCGGCTGGCTGCTGGACCGGCTCACCCGCTGCGACGCGCTGGACTTCTTCGTGCTGTTCTCTTCGGTCGCCGCCGTGCTCGGCTCGCGCGGGCAGGCCAACCATTCGGCGGCCAATGCCTTCCTCGACCTGCTGGCGCACGAGCGCCAGGGCCGGGGCCTGCCGGGCCTGAGCATCAACTGGGGCGCGTGGACCGAAGTCGGCGCCGCCGCCGACCGCCAGCTCGCGCAGCGCCTGGCCGCCCAGGGCATCGGCGCGCTCACGCCGCCGCAGGGCCTGCTGGCCTTCGAGCGCCTGCTGGCCCAGGACGATGCCCAGGCCGCCGTGCTGCCGATCGAGTGGCCGCGCTATCTGCAGGCGCTGGGCCTGGCGACGCCGCCGGCCTTCCTGGCCGGCGTGGCCGGGCAGGGCGCCACGGCGGTGGCGTCCGTCAAGGCCGGCGCAGCGGCACCGGCCGCCGGCCTGCGCCAGCAGCTGCAGGACGCGCCGCCCGGCCGCCGGCGCCCGCTGGTGGCGGCCTTCGTGCGCGAGCGCGCGCTCAAGGCCCTGGGGGTCGACCCGGCCCGCGCGGTCGATCCGCGCACGCCGCTGGGCGAACTGGGCCTGGACTCGCTGCTGGCCGTGGAATTGAGGAACACGCTGGGATCGGCGCTGGGGCAGACGCTCTCGGCCACCCTGCTGTTCGACTACCCGACCATCGACACGCTCACCGATTACCTGCTCAACGACGTGATCCAGCCGCCCGCGCCCGAGGCGGCGGCGGTCGAAGCGCCGGCCAGCATGGTGGACGCGATCGAAGACCTTTCCGACGAAGAAGTGGACCGCTTGCTCGCGCAACGCGCGCAACGCAAGGGATGAAGACAACATGAGCGACTTTCTCGACCGCATCAGCAAACTCTCGCCCAAGCGCCTGGCGCTGCTGGCGCTGGAGCTGCACGAAAAGGCGGAAGCCGCCGGCACGCATTCGACCGAACCGATCGCGGTGATTGGCATGGGCTGCCGCTTTCCTGGCGGCGCCACCAGCCCCGAGGCCTTCTGGGAATTGCTCGACACGGGCCGCGACGCGATCCGCGACGTGCCGGCCGACCGCTGGGACAAGGACGCCTTCTTCGACGCCGACCCCGATGCCCCGGCCCGCATGTCGGTGCGCAATGGCGGCTTCCTGGACGACGTGGCGGGCTTCGACCCGGCCTTCTTCGGCATCTCGCCGCGCGAGGCGCTCACCATGGACCCGCAGCAGCGCCTGCTGATGGAGGTGTCGTGGGAAGCGCTGGAGCAGGCTGGCCTCTCGCCCGAAGGCCTGGCCGGCTCGCCCACCGGCGTGTTCTTCGGCCTGTGCAACAGCGACCACTTCCACCGCGTGCTGCAACGCGGCAGCGACAGCATCGACGCCTACATCGCCTCGGGCAACGCGCACAGCGTGGCCTCGGGCCGTGTCTCCTATTTCCTCGGCCTGCAGGGCCCGGCGATGTCGATCGACACCGCCTGCTCGTCCTCGCTGGTGGCGCTGCACGTGGCCTGCCAGAGCCTGCGCAGCGGCGAATCGCGCACCGCGCTGGCCGGTGGCGTGAACCTGATGTGTTCGCCCGAGACCACGATCGCCCTGACCAAGGCGCACATGCTCGCGCCCGACGGCCGCTGCAAGACCTTCGACGCGGCGGCCGACGGCTTCGCGCGCGGCGAAGGTTGCGGCGTGCTGGTGCTCAAGCGCCTGAGCCACGCCCAGGCGGATGGCGACCGCGTGCTCGCCGTGATCCGCGGCAGCGCCGCCAACCAGGACGGCCGCAGCGGCGGCCTCACCGTGCCCAATGGCCCCGCTCAGGAAGCGGTGATCCGCGCCGCGCTGGCCGATGCGGGTGTGGCCCCGGCCGACATTGGCTACGTGGAAGCCCACGGCACCGGCACCTCGCTCGGCGACCCGATCGAAGTGCGCGCCCTGGCCGGCGCGCTCGGCCCCGGCCACGACGCCGTGAACCCTCTGCTGATCGGCTCGGTCAAGACCAACATCGGCCACCTGGAATCGGCGGCCGGCGTGGCCGGCGTCATCAAGGTCATCCTCGCGCTGCAACACGGCCGCATTCCCCGCCACCTGCATTTCAGCGAGCCCAGCCCGCACATCGCCTGGTCGCAATACCCCGTGAGCGTGACGCGCGACGGCCATGCCTGGCCGCGCGGCGAACGCCCGCGCCTGGCCGGCGTGAGCTCGTTCGGTTTCAGCGGCACCAACGCGCACGTGGTGATCGAAGAAGCGCCCGCGCCCTTGGCTTCTGCCGCCGGCGACTCGCGCCCGGTGCACTGCCTGCCGCTCTCGGCCCGCTCCGATGCCGCCTTGCGCGCGCTCGCGCGCCGCCATGCCGATGCGCTCGGCACCGGCCTGCCGCTGGCCGACGTGGCCTACACGGCCGGCGTGGGCCGCTCGCATTTCGCCGAGCGCCTGGCCGTGGTGGCCAGCGATGCGCAGGAGGCCCGCGCTGCCTTGCTGGCCGCGGCCGAGGGCCGCGCTCACCCGGCGCTGCACCGGGGCACCGCCACCCCGGGCGTGGCGCCCGAGGTGGTCTTCCTCTACACCGGCCAGGGTTCGCAATACCCCGGCATGAGCGAGGCGCTGTATGCCGCCTCGCCGCTCTACCGCGACATCATCGACCGCTGCGACCACCTGCTCGGGGCCGACGCCCAGGGCCGCACGCTCAAGTCCGTGCTGCGCGCCGGGCCGGCCGAAGGCGCGGCCATCCACGAAACCGCCTGGACGCAGCCGGCGCTCTTTGCCGTCGAATACGCGCTCACGCAACTCTGGCGTTCCTGGGGCATCGAACCGGCGGCCGTGATCGGCCATTCCGTGGGCGAGTACGTGGCGGCCTGCGTGGCCGGCGTGTTCACGCTCGAAGAAGGCCTCAAACTCATCGCCGAGCGCGGCCGCCTGATGCAGGCGCTGCCGCCCGGCGGCGCCATGGCCGCCGTGTTCACCTCGGCCGACGAGGTGCAGCGCGCCATCGCGCCCCTGGCGGAGCGGCTGGCCATCGCCGCCGTCAACGCGCCCGACAGCGTGGTCGTCTCGGGCGATGCGAAGGCCGTGGATGCCTTGCTCGCCGACTTCGCCACGCGCCACGTGCAAGGCCAGAAGCTGTTCGTCTCGCTGGCCGCGCACTCGCCCCTGGTGGCGCCCGCGCTGGACGCGATGGAGGCCTGCGCCCGCGCCGTGGACATGCGCGCGCCGCAGATCCCCGTGGCCTGGAACGTGACCGGCGGCGCCGCGCTGCCCGCGCCCGGCTCGCCCGATGCGCAGTACTGGCGCCGCCATCTGCGCGAGCCGGTGCGCTTCGCCGAGGGCATCGAATCGCTGGCGAAACAGGGCTACCGCACCTTCCTGGAGGTCGGCCCGCACCCGGTGCTGGTCGCGCTGGCGCAGCGCTCGCTGCCCGAGGCGGAACACCGGTTGCTGACCTCGCTGCGGCGCGACAAGAGCGACTGGCACGAACTGAACACCAGCCTGGCCGCGCTGTACGTGCAGGGCGCGGCGGTGGACTGGGCCGGGGTGGACCGCCCCTATGCGCGCCAGCGCCTGGACCTGCCGACCTATCCCTTCGAGCGGCGCGATTTCTGGATCACGCCGACGGCCGACAAGCCGGCGCGTGCGCTGGCGCCGAGCGGCCTGCCGGGCCGGCGCCTGCCGACCGCCGTGCCGATCTTCGAGACCTTGCTCTCGCCCGCGAGCACGCCGTACCTGGCCGACCACGTGGTGCAAGGCGTGGTGCTGGTGCCGGGCCCGCTGCTGCTGGAGCTGGCGCAAGGCGCGGCCCAGGCGGTGAATGGCCGTGCGCTGCGCGCGGTCGAGGCCTTCGAGATCGTCGAACCCCTGGTGCTGCCCGAGGCGGGCCGCACGGTGCAGACCCACCTGGGTGCCGAGTCCGGTGGCGCGCAGCCGTTTTCCGTCTACAGCCAGGCGGCCGATGGTTCGGGCGAATGGCATCTGCACGCCAGCGGCCGCTTGCTCGCCAGCAGCGCCCAGCAGGCCCAGGCCGGTGCCGACACCACCAGCTTCACCGCCACGCGCGACGCGCTGGGCGCGGCCACGAGCGGGGAGGGCTACCACCAGCGCCTCGAAGCCCTGGGCATCCACCTCGGCCCCGCGTTCCGCAGCCTGCAGGACGTGCACCGCCGCGACGGCGAAGCCCTGGCGCGCATCGCGCTGCCGGCGGCCTGCGCCGACGAGCCCGTCACCTGGGCGCACCCTGCGCTGCTGGACGGGGCCTTGCAGTCCGTCGGCCTGACCCTGCCGCAGACCGAGGACACCGAACACACCTACCTGTTCACCGGTCTGGACCGCATCGACCTGGCCGGC
>JAGOCV010000330.1 GCA_017998575.1 Burkholderiaceae bacterium | reverse complement strand
CCCGAGGCCTTCGTGCGCACCCTGGGCGACCGGTTGAAGCGCGGTGCGGCCTTTTTGCTCGACTACGGGTTTCCCGAAGCCGAGTACTACCACCCGCAGCGCGCCATGGGCACCCTGATCTGCCACCGCGCGCACCGCAGCGACAGCGACCCGCTGAGCGCCCCGGGCGAGAAGGACATCACCGCGCACGTCAACTTCACCGGGATCGCCCTGGCCGCGCAGGACGCGGGGCTGGACGTGCTGGGCTACACCAGCCAGGGCCGCTTCCTGCTCAACTGCGGCCTGCTCGACCTCGCGCAGCACGCCGACGCGCGGCAGAACGCCCTGATGCAGAAGCTCGTCAACGAGCACGAAATGGGCGAGCTGTTCAAGGTGATCGCGCTCGCGCCGGCGGGCACGGCCCCCGGCTGGATGCCCCTGGGTTTCGCGGCCGGCGACCGCACGCACCGGCTCTGACCATGATCCGCTGGATGATCGTCATCTTCCTGGCCCTGCTGCTCATCAGCTGGTTCACGCCGCTGCTGCACAAGCTGGGCTTCGGCCGGCTGCCCGGCGACTTCCGCTTCAAGGCCTTCGGGCGCGAGTGGTTCCTGCCCTTTGCCACCACCGTCGTGCTGAGCATGGTCGCCAGCCTGATCGGCTACCTGATCTGAGCCGCGCGACTTGAATTCGGCGCCATCGCGGCCATCTGCAAGCCATTGCCGTTCCGGAGCACCCCATGACCGCCGCGTCCCTGCACATCGTCTGCCCCCATTGCCACACCACCAACCGCCTTGCCCGTGAGGCCCTGGGCCAGTCGCCGGATTGCGGCAAGTGCCACCGTGCGCTGTTCGACGGCCACCCGGCGGCGCTGGACGAAGCCGCGTTCGAAAAGCACGTGAGCCGCTCCCAGGTGCCGGTGCTGGTGGATTTCTGGGCGCCCTGGTGCGGGCCCTGCCGCGCCATGGCGCCCCAGTTCGAGGCCGCCGCGCGCGAGCTGGAGCCCCAGGTCCGGCTCGCCAAGGTCAACACCGAAGAGGCCCAGGCCCTGGGCGCGCGGCTGCAGATCCGCAGCATCCCCACGCTGGCGCTGTTCGTGAACGGGCGCGAGGTGGCGCGCCAGCCGGGCGCCATGGGGGCGGCCGACATCGTGCGCTGGGTGCGCGCGAACCTGCCGCGCCCCTGAGCGCCCCTGAGCGGCCCTGACGCGGTATGGTCGGGGCTTGTCCGACCTTCCCTCGCGCACCATGCCTTCAACATCCCGACACGGCCGACTGCTGGCCGACGTGGGCGGCACCAACGCCCGCCTGGCCTGGCAGGACGGCCCGGGCGCACCGATCGAGCACATCCAGGTGCTGCCAGTCGCCGAGCACGACAGCCTGCAGGCCGCCCTCCGCGTCTACCTCGGCGGCCTGGGCCGACAGCCGGCGGCGGCGGCGATCGCCATGGCCAACCCCGTCACGGGCGACCTCGTGAGCATGACCAACCACGACTGGTCGTTCTCGCAGGCGGCCTTGCGGGAGGAGCTGGGCCTGGCCACGTTGCGCGTGCTCAACGACTTCACCGCCCTCGCCCTGGCCTTGCCGCACCTGCCCGCGCACGAGCTTCGACAGGTGGGAGGTACCCAGGCCGTGCCCGGCGCGGCCATTGCCCTGCTCGGCGCGGGCACCGGCCTGGGCGTGTCGGGCCTGCTGCCCGATGGGGCGGGGGGCTGGGTGCCGATCGCGGGGGAGGGTGGGCATGTGACGCTGCCCGCCGCCACGGCGCGCGAGCGCCTCGTGATGGACGCCCTGGTGCACCGCCACGGCCATGCGTCGGCCGAGCGCGTGGCCAGCGGCACGGGTCTGCTGGAAACCTGTCAGATCCTTTGCGAAGCCGATGGCGCCGAAGCCGCAGCGTTCACCAGCGCCGCTGCCGTGACCGAGGCCGCGTTGCAGCGGGCACACCCGCAGGCGCTGGAGGCGCTGCAGATCTTCTGCGCGGTGCTCGGCACGGTGGCCGGCAATCTCGCGCTCACGCTGGGCGCGCGCGGCGGCGTGTACATCGGCGGCGGGGTGGTGCCGCGCCTGGGCACCTGGTTCGACACCTCGCCGTTCCGGGCGCGCTTCGAGGCCAAGGGCCGCTTCGAGGGGTACCAGAGCGAGATCCCCGTGTGGGTGATCACCGCGCCGCAATCGCCCGCGCTGCTGGGGGCCGCCCGCGCGCTCGACGCGCGGCCTTGATCAGGCGGACTGGGGCGCGGTCTGTCCCGGGTACACCATGAGGTGCGGCACGGGAATCTGGATGCCGTGGGCATCGAAGGCCGCCTTCAGGCGGCGCAGGTACTCGCGCTTGACGCCCCACTGCTCCAGGGGCAGGGTGCGGAAGCGGCAGCGGATGATGACCGCCGACTCCGCCCAGTTGTCCACGCCGGCGATCTCCATCTCGGCCAGGATGCGGGGCGAAAACACCGGGTCGGCGCGCAGTTGCTCGGCCACCTCGCGCATCACGGCCATCACGTCCTCCACGTTCTCGCGAAAGGCCACGCGGATGTCCATCACCGCATGGCTGAAGTCGCGTGTCATGTTGATCACGGTGTTGATGTAGCCGTTGGGCACGTAGTGCACATTGCCATCGTAGTCGCGCAGCTGCACATACCGCAGCGTCACCACCTCCACCATGCCGGCGTGGTCGCCGATCTTGACCACGTCGCCCTGGCGGATCTGGTTTTCCAGCAACAGGAAAAAGCCGGTGAAGTAGTCCTTCACCAGGCTTTGCGCGCCAAAACCCACGGCCAGGCCCACCACGCCGGCCGCGCCCAGGATCGGCGCGACCGATACCCCCATCTCGCCCAGCACCAGCATGCCGGCGACCAGGCTCACCACCACCACGATCAGGTAGCGGAACACGCGGTCCAGGGTCTGGGCGCGCTTGGCGGCCTCGCTGTCGTCCAGCCGGTTCGCGATGCGCACCCGCAGCGTGCCCACCACGCGGTGCAGCGCCATCACCAGCAGCCAGGCCACCAGGAGGATGAGCACGATGCGCGTGAGGCTGGCGGCCGCGCCGCCCAGGCTGATCCACCAGCGGCCGGCGGTGTCGATGAAGGTCTCGTTCATGGTGTTGTGCTCCGGAAAGTCAAAAAAGAAAAGCGGGCGCCGGCCTTGCAGCCGGCGCCCGCCTTGGACAGGTTTACGGGTTGGGAACGGCCGCCAGCGCGGCCAGGAAACGCTCGCGCCACCAGTGCACGTCCTGCTCGCGGATGCCTTGCAGCAGCGCCTGGTGGCGGCGCTGGCGTTCTTCGAGCGGCATCTGCAGCGCGCGCTGCATGGTCTCGGCCGTGCGCGTGGTGTCGTAGGGGTTGACCAGCAGCGCCTCACGCATCTGCTCGGCCGCGCCGGCAAAGCGCGAGAGCACCAGCACGCCGGGGTCGTCCGGGTCCTGCGCAGCGATGAATTCCTTGGCCACCAGATTCATGCCGTCGCGCAGCGGCGTGACCAGCGCCACGCTGGCGGCGCGGTACAGACCGGGCAGGCGCTTGCGCGCCACATTGCGGTGGATGTAGCGCACCGGCATCCAGTCCAGCTCGCCGAAGTTGCCGTTGATCCCGCCGCACAGGCTTTCGAGTTCCTGCAGCAGTGAGGCATAGGCGTCCACACTCTCGCGGCTGGGCGAGGCGATCTGGATCAGCGTGGCGCTGCCCAGGTTTTCCGGATAGGCCTGCAGCAGCTGGCGGAACGCCTTGAGCCGCTGCGGCAGGCCCTTGGAATAGTCCAGGCGCTCCACGCCCAGCAGCAGGCGGCGGCGCGAATACTCCTTGCGCATCTGTTCGTACATGTCCTGCGCCTCGCGGCCTTTGCCGAGCTCGATGAACTCGTCCACATCGGTGCCGATCGGGAAGGCCTGCGCGCGCAGCGTCTTGCCGAAGGCGCGGAACTCGTGTTCGCCCAGGATGTCGGCCGGCGTCTCGGTGCCCACGTAGCGCGCGAAGTGCGCCACGTCGGCCTCGCTCTGGAAACCGACCAGGTCGTAGGCGAACAGCGAGCGCATCAGCCAGTCGTGCTCGGGCACGGCGGCCAGCATCAGCGGCGGCGGCAGCGG
>JAGOCV010000329.1 GCA_017998575.1 Burkholderiaceae bacterium | reverse complement strand
TTCGTTGACCTGCACCTGGTTGATGCCGGCCAGCCGGTATTCGACCGGATCCTCGACGGTGATCAGATTTTTCTCGACCGAGTTCAGTTCGGACAGCGCGCTGTACACCGTGGTGGTCTTGCGGCTCGAGCCTTCGAAGGTGGCCACCGCACGCGCGCCCTTGGCCAGCTTCACGCCCTTGGCCTCGAGCTTGTTGCCGCCGGCCGGCACCAGCGCGGCCTCGGAGCGCTGCGTGCCGTTGAGCACCGTGAGCTTGCCGGCCATGTTCTTCACGTCGTAGTCCTCGTCGTGGTCGGTCACGTAGATGGCTGCGCCGTCGGCCGTGGCCACCAGCTCGTAGCCCATGTCGTTGGCCACGGTGACCACGCCACCGTGTTGCGGGTCGGGTGCGCCGTGGGCCAGCACCTGGCCCGGCAGCACGAGGGCTGCGGCGACGGCGTGGAGGGCGAGGAGGCGGCGGATGGAAAGGGATTGCATGTCGAAACTCCTGTGGATGGGATTCTGGTGCCGGCGCACTTGGAAGCAAAGGCGGCGCCGGCGGACAAGGCCTGTTCAGTGAAGGGGGGCTGCGCTGCGGGTCAGAACGCCTCCCGCAGGTCGTCGGCGGCTGCGGGCGCCGGCGCGGCCGCCTCGGCCAGCAGCCGGCGCGTGGGCGCCTCGCCGAACATCGCGTACAGCAGCGGCGTGAGCAGCGTGTCGAGCAGCGTGGAGCTGACCAGCCCGCCGAAGATCACCACCGCCACCGGATGCAGGATCTCCTTGCCCGGCGCATCGGCCGCCAGCAGCAGCGGCGTGAGCGCGAAGGCGGCCACCAGCGCGGTCATCAGCACGGGTGTCAGTCGCTCCAGCGAACCGCGCACGATCATGGGCTGGCCGAACTGCTCGCCCTCGAACTTGCACAGGTTGATGTAGAGGCTGATCTTGAGGATGCCGTTGCGCGTGGCGATGCCCGCCAGCGTGATGAAGCCCACCATCGACGCCACCGACAGGCTCACGCCCGCGATCCACATGGCGATCACGCTGCCGATGAGGGCGAGCGGGATGTTGGCCATGACGATGAACGCCAGCACCGCCGAGCGGTAGCGCGAATACAGCACGAGGAAGATCAGCGCCAGCGACACCAGCGCCAGCCCGGCGATGAGCCGCGCCGCCTGCTCCTGCGCCTGGAACTGGCCTTCGAGGCTGAAGAAGTAGCCCTGCGGCAGCGGCGTGTCGGCCAGAGCCGCGCGGACGGCGCCGATCACCTCGCTCATGTCGCGCCCGTCGGTGTTGGCGTACACGACGATGCGGCGGCGCCCGTTCTCGCGGCCGATCTGGTTGGGGCCGTCGGTTTCCTCCACAGTGGCGAACGACGACACCGGAAGCCGGCCGGCGGGCGTGTCCACCAGCGTGGCCGCCAGGTCCTGCGGACTGCGGCGCTGGTCGGGCAGGCGCAGCACGAGGTCGTAGCGGCGCGAGCCCTCGACGATCTCGGCGCTGTGCGCGCCGTCGGTCAGCGCCTGCAGCACGCGCACGGCCTCGCCGGGCGCCAGTCCGGTCTGGGCCAGCCGGCGGTGGTCAATGCGCACGGTGATCTGCGGGATCAGCACCTGCTTTTCCACCGTCAAGTCCACCAGGCCGGGAATGGCGGCCAGGCGCTGGCGCACCTGCTCACCGAGCCCGCGCAGGGCGTCGGTGTCGTCGCCGAAAATCTTCAGCGCCACCTGCGCCCGCACGCCCGAGAGCAGGTGGTCGAGCCGGTGCGAGATCGGCTGGCCGATGGTGGCCTGCGCCGGCAGCAGCGAGAGGTTGCGCCGGATGTGCGCCATGACCTCCTCGCGGCTGCGCTCCGACGGCAGCAGGTCCACGTCGATCTCGGCCGCGTGCACGCCTTCGGCGTGTTCGTCGAGTTCGGCGCGTCCGGTGCGCCGGCCCACCTGCCGGACTTCAGGCACCTCGCCGATCAGCCGTTCGGCCTCGGCGCCGATGCGGTTCGATTCCTCCAGCGACGTGCCCGGCTGAAGCACCAGCCCCAGCACCAGCGAACCCTCGTTGAACGCGGGCAGGAAGGCCCGCGGGAAGAACGGCACCGTGGCCGCCGTGACGAGCACCAGCACCGCCGCCGCGCCCGCCAGCAGCTTCGCGCGCGGGAACGACCAGGCCAGCAGCTGCGCGTCCCACCGCTTGAGCCGCGAGACCAGCGGGCTGTCGCCATGGTCGATGCGCTTCATGCGCGGCAGCAGGTAGTAGGCGAGCACCGGCGTCACCGTCATCGACACCAGCATCGAGGCGAGGATGGACACGATGTACGCCACGCCCAGCGGCGCGAACAGACGCCCCTCGATGCCCGGCAGCACGAACAGCGGCACGAACACCAGCACCACCACCACCGTGGCGTACACGATGCCCGAGCGCACCTCGACGCTGGCGCGCCGCACCACCTCGAACACCGGCACCGGCTCGCCGGCCGCGCGGTTCTGCTTCAGACGCCGCAGGATGTTCTCCACGTCCACCACGGCGTCGTCCACCAGCTCGCCGATGGCGATGGCCAGGCCGCCCAGGGTCATGACGTTGATCGACAGCCCGAACAGACGGAACACCAGCGCCGCCACGGCCAGCGACAGCGGGATGGCCAGCAACGAGATCAGCGTGGTGCGCGCCGACAGCAGGAAGGCGAACAGGATGATCGCCACCATCACCGCGCCATCGCGCAGCGCCTCGGCCACGTTGCCGGTCGAAGCCTCGATGAAGTCGGCCTGGCGGAACAGCACCTGCGGTGCGGACAGGCCGGCGGGCAGCGCGGTCTCCAGGTCTTTCAGCGCAGCTTGCACGTCACGCGTCAACACCGTGGTGTCGGCATCGGGTTGCTTCTGCACGCTCACCACCACGGCCGGCTGGCCGTTGTAGCCCGCATCGCCGCGCTTGAGGCCGGGCGCGAAGCCCACCGTCGCCACCTGCTCCAGCAGCACGGGACGGCCGTCGCGCCAGGTCACCGCGACGCCACCCAGGCTCTCCATGTCGGCGCTGCGGCCGATGTGGCGGATCAGGTATTCGCGGCTGTTGAGGTCGATGAAGCCGCCGCCCGCGTTGCTGGCGAAGCCGCGCATGGCCTGCTCCACCTGCGACAGCGAGACGCCGAACTGCGCCATGCGCGCCGTGTCGGGCGCCACGCGAAGGGTGCGCACTTCGCCACCGATCGGGATCACCTGCGACACGCCGGGGATGGACAGCAGCCGGGGCCGCAGCACGAAGTCGGCGTACTCGCGCGCCTGCATCGGCGTCGCCGCCGGGCCGGCCGCGCCGGCCGCGCCAGGCGCCGAGCCCGGGCCGGCACCGATCGGCAACGCGATCAGCATGATCTCGCCCATGATGGACGACACCGGGCCCATGGCTGGCTCGATGCCCGCGGGCAACTGCGCGCGCGCCATCTGCAGCCGTTCGCTCACGAGCTGGCGGTTGCGGTAGACGTCGGTGCCCCAGTCGAACTCGGCGTAGACGATCGACAGGCCCACGCCGGACATGGAGCGCACGCGCGTCACGCCGGGCATGCCGTTGAGGGTGGTTTCCAGCGGGAAAGTGACGAGCTGCTCGACCTCTTCGGGCGCCATGCCCCCGGCTTCGGTGAGCACCGTGACCAGCGGCTTGTCGAGCGCCGGGAACACGTCGACCGGCGAGCGCCAGGCGCTGATCGCGCCCCACACCAGCAGCAACGCGGCCACGGCCAGAACGAACAGCCGGTTGCGCAGGCTGTTCAGGACGATCCAGTTGAACATCGGCGTGCTCCTACCGGATCTGCGTGAGCAGGGTCGCACCCTGCACGACCACGCGGTTCTCGTCGCCCAGACCCTGCGTCACCACCACGGTGGTGGCGTCCAGCGCGCGGGTGCGCACGGGCTGCGGGATGTAGCGTTCGGCGCCCGACTTGATCCACACCACCGTCTCGTTGGCGCTGTTGCGCACGACGGCGCTGGCCGGCAGCACGAAGCCCTTGAGGGGCTCCTTCAACTGCGCGACCACCACGACCGGCTGACCGATGGCCAGCGGCAACGCGACGTTCCCCGCAGACTGCACGCGGAACGTC
>JAGOCV010000054.1 GCA_017998575.1 Burkholderiaceae bacterium | reverse complement strand
CCACGCCCTTGTCGGTCACCGCACCGTAGCCTTGCTGGCCATTTCTGGAAAAACTCACGAGCTTCATCGGTTGTCCTGTCGTTTTGACTATGTTGCAAAATCTTGAATAACGAGATTTAATCACAACCGAATTTGCACTGTCAACACGCACTTTTTGAGGGAAAACCATGAGCCGACCCGGATTCAGCTTCAGCCATTTCGGCATGTTCGTCACCGACATCGCCCGCCTCGAAGACTTCTACACACGCATCCTTGAGTTCACCGTTACCGACCGGGGCGAGCTGCCCGGCCCGCACGGCCCCATGGACCTCGTGTTCTTGAGCCGCGACCCGGATGAGCACCACCAGATCGTGTTGATCACCGGCCGGCCGGCCGACATGTCGTTCAACCCCATCAACCAGATTTCGCTCAAGGCCGACAGCCTGGCCACCTTGCGCGCCATGCACCAGACCCTGCTGCGCGAAGGCGCCGCCGACATCACGCCCGTCACCCACGGCAACGCGGTCTCCCTCTACGTGCGCGACCCCGAAGGCAATCGGCTGGAGCTCTACATCGACCTGCCCTGGTACGTCTCGCAACCCATGCGGGTGCCGGTGGACCTGACCGGCGATGAGTCCGCACTCATGCAGCGGCTCGAACAGCACGCGCGATCGCTGCCGGGCTTCCGATCACGCGCGGAATGGCGCGCGGAAATGGCGCAGCGCATGGGCCTGGCCTGAGCAGACCCTAGAATCTGGCGACCATCTTCCATCGCCACGCACGCATGAGCAGTTCCTCCAAGGTGTTTGCCATCCTCGGGTTGTTCACACAGGAACGCCCGGTGTGGCAACCGGACGAGATCAACGAGGCCCTGGGCTACACGCGCCCCACCGGCTACCGCTACGTCAAGGAGCTGGTCGAGGCCGGCATGCTGCACAAGATCTCTGCCGGGCACTACGCGCTGGGCGGCCGCATCATCGAACTCGACTACCAACTGCGCCAGACCGATCCCGTGCTGCTGGCCTCCATGCCGGCCATGATGGCGGTGGCCAAACGCAGCGGCTACGACCTCGTGCTCAGCGTGTTGTATGCCGGCCCCCGCGTGATCGACATCTACCGCGCGAGTGGCGCGGAAAAGCTCGAACTGACCTACGGCCGGGGCCGGCCCCGCCCCATGTTCCGATCGGGCGCGCCCAAGGTGCTGCTGGCCTGGATGGAGCGCGGCCCGCTCGTGAAGATCCACGAACAGCTGTCGGAAGACATCGCCGCCAACGGCATGGGCCGCAACTGGTCAGAATTCCGCGCCTACCTCACCGACATCCGGCGCCGTGGCTTTTACCGCTCGCTGGGCGAGCTGCAGCCCGGCGTCGGGGCCATGGCCGTCCCCGTCTTCAACGCCGACGAAGACTGCGTGGGCGCGCTGGCCATCGTGGGCTCGGCCGCGCGCATCGCAGAGGAGCCGGAGGCCCGGCTCCTCAAGTGGCTGAACACCGCCACCACCGATATCCAGGCCCGCTTGCGTGACACTCAGGGAAATCACTAAATCTCAATAATCGAGATTTATCTATCATAGGACGATTCCTTCCCGGTGTGCCGGTCCGGCAGGCCACGTCCATGAAAGAGCCACGTGAAAACTCCCTTCGTCCATGACGCCTGGTATGTGATTGCCTGGGCGGAAGAACTGACGGGCGCCGCGCCCGTTGCCCGCACCGTGTTGACGCGCCCCCTCGTGGTGTTCAAGGACACCGAAGGTGCGGTGCATGCGCTGGAGGACCGTTGCCCCCATCGGGGCGTGCCATTGAGCATGGGCCAGGTGGTGGGAGGGCACATCCGCTGCGCGTACCACGGGCTGGAGTTCGACGGGCGCGGCGTCTGCGTGCGCAACCCGCACGTGCGCGCAGACCCGAGCCGGCTCCAGGTTCGGCGCTACCCCGTGGCGCTGCGCCACGACGCGGTCTGGGTCTGGATGGGCGAGGCCGAGCGCGCCGACCCCTCACGCATCCCCGACTACGGCCTGTTCGCCACCGGCACGCCGAACTACCGCGCCATCCGGGGCTACCTCGGCGTGGCCGCCGACTACCGCCTGGTGATCGACAACCTGCTCGACCTGAGCCACGCCGAGTACCTGCACGCCAACACGGTGGGCACCTCGGGTTCGGCGGGCTCGGTCAAAACCTCGCTGGACGCCGAGGAAGACCGCGTGACGGTGCTGCGCAAGGTGTTCGACCTGTCGCCCTCGGCGGTGTTCAAACCGGTGTGGACACGCACCGAGCGCATCGACCAGCAGGCCAACATGACCTGGCGGCCACCGTCCCACCTGATGCTGGACCTGGGCATCATGCCGCCGGGTGGCGAGCTGAGCGAAGGCCTGCACTTCCCCAGCGCGCACATCCTCACGCCCGAAACCGAGCGCTCCACCCACTACTTCTACGCCGTGGCGCGCAACTTCTCGCAGGACGACGCGGCGCTCGACGACACCGTGCGAGCCACCTTCGTAAAGGCCTTTGCCGGCGAGGACCGCCCCATCATCGAAGCCATCCAGCGCGCCGTGGTGGACCCGGACGACGGCTTTCGCTTCGTGGACTTCACCTCGGGCGACGCCGCAGCCCGGCGCGTGCGACGTGCACTGGAGCGCATGACCGAGGAAGCTCGACCCATCTCGGCTTGAGAACCTCGCGCTTGGGCAACATCCCTCAATCCACGCGCGCCGAGCGCGGGTCCAGCTGAACCTGCAGGAATTCGCGCGCCAGATCGAGAAAGGCCTGCGCCATGCGCTGCACCGGCTTGTCGCGCAGCACCAGCGCGCACACCTTGATCGGCACACGGGGGCTGAAGCGGTGCACCGAGTAGCCCGCGTGGGACCGGTGGCGCGCGGTGAGTTCGTCCACAAAGCCGATGCCCAGCCCCTGCTCCACCAGCGGCGCGGCCACGTTGGAAAACCGCGCCTCGATGCGCGGGCTGTAGCGCTCGCCGAAGCGCTCGAAAGCGGCGTCCAGCAGCACACCCAGCGGCGCACCCGAGGCCGGCCCGATGATGTCGCGGCCGTGCACGTCGAACGGCGTGAGCACCGGCATGCCCGCCAGCGGATCGTCAGGGGGGCAGATGCACATCAGTTCGGATTCGATCAGCACCTCGCTCACCAGGCTCGGCCGCGCGGGTGGCCGCATGGCCACGCCGATGTCGGCGCTGCCGCTCTCCACGCTCTCGACCAGCTCGTCCATGCGCACGGTCTCCAGGGCGATCCGCACATCCGGGTGCTCGTCCTGCAACAGGCGCAGCACGCGCGGCACCAGCATCTGCGACAGCTCGGCGGTGGAGGCGATGCGCAACACGCCTGCGCGGCCGGTGCGCAGGTCCCAGGCCTTGCGCTGGATCGTCTCGTGCAGGCGGAAGATCGGCTCGGCATCGGCCAGCAGCAATTGCGCGTCGGCCGTGGGCAAAAGACGGTTGCTGACACGGTCGAAGAGCGCCACACCGATTTTGGTTTCGGCCAGCTTGATGGCGTTGCTCACCGCGGGCTGCGACATGCCGAGTTCCTCGGCGGCGCCGGTGGTCGTGCGGTAGCGCATCACGGCGCGCAGCACCTCGAGCTGGCGCAAATTGATGAGGGTTCGGGTGGCTGGATTTGTCATGATGTGTCAATGAATGCGCCCCAATGTGGTGCCGCCCGTTGGGGCCGTCTGCACTGCTTTGGGCTATTGGAGTCCAGCGTGGGGCAAGGCGCCTATTTGGGGAAAACCCTGCACCTCAATAACGCATATACCGTGCCCTTATAGTCGCGCCCCTTAACTGAATTGAAGGTGCCGGTTGAGCGGACTTATTCTTGGGCCCACATCCTGCTCACTCCTGTGCAGGTTGATCAAACGAAAGGGTCCCCACCGTGTCTTTCCCTCGTCTTCGCACGGCCGCCGCACTGGCCGTTCTGGCCGCCAGCGCCGGCCTTGTCCCCCTGACCGCAGCGGCCCAGGACTGCAAGCCCGTGGTCACCGTGGCCCCCACCGAGCTCGTGGAGCCCGGCAAGCTGACCTTCACCACGAACCCCACGCTGCCGCCCATGCAGTACGTCGACAGCAGCGGCAAGCTGCTGGGCATGAACATCGACCTCGGTGAGGAGATCGCCAGGCGCCTGTGCCTGAAGATGAACTTCGTGCGCATGGACTTCCAAGCGCAGGCCCCGGCCCTGCGCGGCGGCCGCTCGGACGGCATCCACACCGGCATGTTCTGGACCGAGGAACGCTCCAAGGCCATGTACCTCGTGCCCTACGGCATGACCGGGCTGGACCTGGTGGCGGCGCCGAACAAGAAGGTGATGGTGGCCTCTGCGGACGAGCTGAGTGGGCTCGCGGTGGGTGTGGAAGCCGACTCGTACATGGAGCGCTGGCTGCGCGATCGCCAGAAGGCCAACGAGGCCAAGGGCGCCAAGCCGCTGCGCATCCAGGCCTTCCCGACCACGGCCGATGCCATGGCCGCGCTGCGCGCCGGCCAGGTCGACCTGATCGCCCCGCCCGACTACACCGGCAAGGACTACGTGCGCCGCGGCCAGGCCAGCATGGTGCTCGCCAGCCAGGGCGGCACGCCCACGGCCATGGCCTTCCGCTCGCGTCCGCTGGCCGATGCCATCAGCGCCGTGTTGAACGGCATGGCCAAGGACGGCACCTACGACAAGCTGTTCGACAAATACGGCGTGACCAAGCTGCCCGATCGCCCATTTGCCATCCGCGGCCCCGGCCCCAACTGACGCTCACTGGCTGGCCCTGTAGCTGAACGACACGCGCATGGAACTCTTCAACTTTCCCGCTTTCGCGGGCTATCTCACCAACCAGTTCCTGCTCTGGGGTGCTGGCGTCACGCTGGCCATGACCGTGGCGGCCGCCACGGGGGGCCTGCTGCTCGCCCTCGTGCTGGCGGGCATGCGCATGTCGAGCAACGTCGCGCTCGTGCAGATCGCGCGCTTCTACCTCTGGGTCTTCCGCGGCACGCCGCTGCTGATCCAGCTGGTGATCATCTACTCGGGCATGCCCCAGCTGGGGCTGCGCCTGGGTGTGCTCGAATCGGCGCTGATCGCGCTGATCCTGAACGAGGCGGCCTACATGTCGGAGATCGTGCGCAGCGGTTTCATGGGCGTGGCCCGGGGCCAGCGCGAGGCCGCCGACTCGCTGGGCCTGCCGGGCTGGCTGGTGGTCTGGAAGGTCACGCTGCCCCAGGCCTTCCGCCTGATGATCCCGCCGCTGGGCAACTCCATCAACGGCCTGCTCAAGGCGACCTCCATCACCTCGGTGATCTCGATGGAAGAGCTGATGCGGCGCAGCCAGATGGTGATGCAGGAGCACTTCCACGTGCTCGAGGTCTTCGGCGTCGCCGCGATCTATTACCTGATCATGACCACCGCCTGGGGCTTCGTGCAGGAGCGCCTGGAACGCCGCTTCGGGCAATCCACCGCGCACGCCCGCTGAGCGGTTTCCCGGCTCTCTTTCTCCGACCACCATGACTTCTCTTGTTCTGGGCGGCGTCACCGTCGCCACCGTATTGCCTTTCCGGCCCGACGGCGCCATCGACTGGGCCGGCTACGACCACCTGATGGGCTACTGTGCCGCGCCAAGCTCGACCCATGCGGTGTTCGTGAACGGCCATGCCGGTGAAAGCTCGGCACTCACTTCGCAGGAGCGCAGCGAGGTGATCCGCTTCACGCGCGAGCGCCTGCGCCCTGGGCAGAAGCTGGTGGCCGGCCTGGTGACCAACGACACCGCCGCCGCCGCGCAGCAGGCCCGCGAAGCGCGCGAGGCCGGTGCCGACGTGCTCACGGTGTTCCCCCCACCGGCGTCGCCCGACCGCACCGACGACGAGGTGCTGACCCATGTCGAGACCATTGCGGCCGCGGGCGGCCTGCCCCTGGCGCTCTTCCAGTACCCGGTCGGCTCGGGCGCGTCGTACAGCACGCCTCTGCTGGCCCGCCTCGCTGCGCTGCCCTCGGTGGTGGCGGTGAAAGAAGGCAGCGACACGATGAACCTGTATGAAGACAACTGGCACGCGATCCGCCGGGCCAGCGCAGCGGTGGCCGTGCTGCCGTCAAACTTCGACTGGTTCCTGGCGCAACTCGCCGTCGGCGGCCACGGTCTGCTCTCGGGACTGGCCAGCCTGGTGCCGCAGCAGTTGCACGAGCTGTGGACAGCGTCCGAGCGCAACGACCTGGTGGCCATGCGCGCCGTGAGCGACCGGCTCTATCCGCTGGTGCGGGCCATCTATGCCCAGCCGCGCCCCCACATGTACGCGCGCATCAAACTCGCGCTGTGGCAGCTCGGCGTCATCGACTGCCCGCTCTCGCGCACCGTGCGTGAGCTGCCCGCCGACGACGCCATCCGCATCGCCGCCGCCCTCACACGCGCAGACATTCCCTCGCTCTCTTCCGAAAGGGCCGCCTCATGAGCACCGACTCCACCCCCATGATCCGTCTGAACAACGTGCACAAGTGGTACGGCGACTACCACGCCCTCGACGGTGTCGAGCTCACGGTCAGGCGCGGCGAGCGCGTGGTGATCTGCGGCCCGTCGGGCTCGGGCAAGTCCACCCTGATCCGCTGCATCAACCGGCTGGAAGACCACCAGCGCGGCCAGATTCACGTCAACGGCATCGAGCTCAACAACGAGTCGAAGAACGTGGTCGCGGTGCGCCGCGAAGTGGGCATGGTGTTCCAGCAGTTCAACCTGTTCCCGCACCTGACGGTGCTGGACAACCTGGTGCTCGCGCCGATGTGGGTGCGCAAGATCCAACGCAAGGAAGCCGAGGCCAGGGCCATGCACTTTCTCTCGCGCGTGCGCATCCCCGACCAGGCCCACAAGTATCCGGGCCAGCTGTCGGGTGGGCAGCAGCAGCGCGTGGCGATCGCGCGCTCGCTGTGCATGCAGCCGCAGGTCATGCTGTTCGATGAACCGACCTCGGCGCTTGACCCGGAAATGATCAACGAGGTGCTCGACGTGATGACCGAGCTGGCGTCGGAGGGCATGACCATGATCTGCGTGACCCATGAAATGGGTTTTGCCCGCAAGGTGGCCGACACCGTGGTGTTCATGGACAAGGGGCAGGTGATCGAGGTGGCGCCCCCTTCGGAGTTCTTCACCCGCCCCCGGAGCGAGCGCACGCAGCTGTTCCTGAAACAGGTGACGACCCACTGACCATCGGCCCCGGAGACCACGCCCATGCAGACCGCCGACCTGTCCCGGTACGCCCGCGACGGCTACGCCTTTCCCATCCGCGCCATCGATGCCGATCGCGCGCTGTTCTACCGCCGCCGGCTCGAGGCCTCGCAGCAGGCCCTGGGCGGGCGCTTCGAAGGCCGCTACACCCTCAAGCCGCACCTGCTGTTCCCCTGGCTGACCGAGCTGGCCACCGAGCCCGTGGTGCTGGACCTGGCGGCCCGCGTGATCGGCGAGGACATGCTGCTCTGGTCCACCGAGTTCTTCATCAAGCAGCCCGGAGATGAACGCTTCGTCTCCTGGCACGTCGACGACACCTACTGGAACATCGACCCGGTCGAGCAGGTGACGGTGTGGATCGCGCTGTCCGACATCGGTCCGGACAACGGTCCGCTGCGCTACATCCCGGGCAGCCACCGCGAGGAACGCCTGCCCGTGGCCACCGACCAGAGCGTGGGCAACATGCTCATCAGCGGCCAGACGGCGCAGGGCGTGGACGAATCCCGCGCGGTGAACGTGCTGCTGCGCGCGGGCGAGGTGGCGCTGCACGACGGGCGCACCCTGCATGCCTCGGGCAAGAACACCGGCGCGGACGCGCGCATTGGCATCGCCGCGCGCTTCGTGCCGACGCATGTGCGCTGCACGGCGACGCGCGAGTCGGCGCTGCTGGTGCGCGGCACCGACCGCTTCCAGCACTTCGACCACGAATCGAGACCGGTCGCCGAGCGCGACGCCGCCGCCGTGGAAGCCCACGCGCGCGCGGTGGACCTGCGCATGAAGGCGATGTACAGCAGCCGGATGGAGAAGAAGGCCGCCTGAGGCGGTCCTTCAGGCCTGCTGCAAGGCCTCCACGCGGGCGAGACCCGCGTCGAGCAAAAGATCGGTGTCGTTGGAGGCCAGCACGAAGCGCATGCCTTCGTCGCGGATGCAGCGGCGCAACAGCGCCGCGTCCGCGATGCCACCCAGGCCCGGCGTCTTGCCATGGCGGTGGCAGGCGGCCGCCACCTCGCGCCGGGCGGCCGCCATCACCGGGTGGTCGAGCTGCCCCGGCAGGCCCAGCTCCATCGAGAGGTCGTTGCAGCCGATCATCAGCACATCGATGCCAGGCACGGCGGCGATCCCGTCCGCGTTGCGCAGGGCCTCGGGCGACTCGATCATGGCGATGGACAGCACCTGACCGTTCGCGTGCGCCATGGCCTCATGGACCGGCACGCGCCGGTAGCCGAACTGCGGCTGCAGACCGAAGAAGGAGCGACGGCCCAGGGGCGGGTACTTGCAGGCCTCGGCCACCGCCTGCGCCTCTTCGGGTGTATCGACGTGCGGCACCACGATGCCTTGCGCACCGCCGTCCAGCAGCCGCGCGATGTCGGGCGAGCCCTTGCCGGCCACGCGAACCAGCGCCGGCAGGCCGGCGTGCAGGCCGGCGGCGGCGAGGTCCACCGCCATCGCGCCGCTCAGCGGGCCGTGCTCCAGATCGACGAACAGGAAGTGGAAGCCGCAGCGCTGCGCCAGGCCCACGGCGGCCACCGAGCGCAGCTGCTGGATGCCCAGGCCGAGCGCGGCCTCGCCGGCCGCGAAGCGCCGCACCACCGGGTTGTGCACCACCACCTCACCAGCCCCCGGCCTCACCCCGGCGCAGGAAGCGCCCACGCCCCGGCGTGCCCAGCCATTGCGCCTCATCCACGATCAGGTCGCCGCGCGAGAACACCTTGCGCACCTTGCCGTGCACGTGGTGGCCCTCGAACAGGCTGTAGTCGCAGTGGCTGTGGTGCGTGTGGGCGGACAGCACCTGCTCGGCGTGCGGGTCGAACAGCACCAGGTCGGCATCGCTGCCCACCGCGATCGTGCCCTTCTGCGGGAACAGGCCGAACAGCTTGGCCGGCGCGGTCGCGGTCAACTCGACGAAGCGGTTGATCGAGATGCGGCCGGTGTGCACGCCGCCGTCGTAGATCACCGTCATGCGCGTCTCCAGACCTGGGGCGCCGTTGGGGATCTTGGAGAAGTCGTCCTTGCCGTGCATCTTCTGGCGCACCTTGCCCATGTGGCCTTCCTTCATGCAGAAGGGGCAGTGGTCGGTGGAGACGAGCTGCAGGTCGTCGGTCTTGAGCGCGGTCCACAAGGCGTCCTGGGCCTCGCGCGAGCGCAGGGGCGGGCTCATGACGTATTTGGCGAGCGAGAAGTCGTCGCTGTCGTACACCGATTCGTCGAAGAACAGGTAGTGGGGGCAGGTTTCGGCGAACACCGGAATGCCCGCGTCGCGCGCCTCGATCACATGTGCCAGCGCCTCCTTGGCCGAGAGGTGCACGAAGTACACCGGTGCCTGGGCCAGTTCGGCCAGCTTGATGCCCCGGTGCGTGGCCTCGCCCTCCAGGATCGAGGGTCGCGTGAGCGCGTGGTACTTGGGCGAGGTGTGGCCCTGCGCCAGGGCCTCGCGGATCAGCAGGTCGATCACGGTGCCGTTCTCGGCGTGCAGCGCGACCATGCCGCCGTGCTCGCCCACCATGCGCATGCTGCGGAAGATGGCGGCGTCGTCCACCATCACGGTGCCCGGGTAGGCCATGAACATCTTGAAGCTGCTCACGCCTTCGTGGCGGATCGCGTGGCGCATGTCACCCAGCACCGCGTCGTCCACATGCGTCACGATCACGTGAAAACCGTAGTCGATGCTCGCCCCGTCGGCGGCTTTCGATTGCGCGCGCGCGATCGCCTCCAGCGGGCTGGTGCCCTGGTTCTGGAAGGCGAAGTCGATCACCGTGGTGGTGCCGCCGAAGGCGGCCGATTTCGTGCCCGACTCGAAGTCGTCGCAGGTGGTCGAATCGCCGAAGGTGTTTTCCAGGTGGGTGTGGCAGTCCACGCCGCCGGGGAACACGATCAGGCCGCTGGCGTCGATCACGCGCACCTCGGGGCCGACGGCCAATTGCCGGCCGATGGCGGCGATCTTGCCGTCCTCGATCAGCACGTCGGCGCGGTAGTCGTCCACAGCCGTCACGATGCGGCCATGGCGGATCAGGGTGGTGGGGCTCATGGTCTCACTCCGTGGGTTGCAGGCCGGCGGCCTTCAATGCGGCGCGCAGCATGGCCACCTCCGACGCGGGCAACGGGCCCATGGGCGCGCGCATGCGATCGTCGGGAATGCGGCCCAGCAGCTTCAGGCAGGTCTTGAGCCGCGCGCTGGCGTGGCCGCCCGGCGCGGTGCCGTAGACCGCCTTGGCCAGCGGGTAGATGCGGTCGTTCCAGGCGCGCGCGGTCGCCAGGTCGCCGGCCTGCATCGCGCGGTACAGGCCCACGATGAACTCGGGCACCACACAGGCCAGGCTCACCTGGCTGCCGGCCGTGCCCAGCGCGAAGCAGCTGAACAGGTGCTCGTCGCCCGAGGCCATCATGAGCACATGGGGCGCGACGCGCTGCACCAGGCGCTGGTGCGCTTCGTAGGCCGAGGTCTCCCAGCTGCCTTCCTTGATGCCGATCACGTTGGGCAGCTGCGCCAGGCGCTCCAGCACCGGCAGCGTGTAGGCCAGGGTGCCGGCGCGCACGCCGGCCTGGTAGAGGAACAGCGGCAAGGCACTGGTTTCGGTGGCGATGCGGTGGTGCCGCACGGCGACCTCGGTGTCCTGCGACAGCCCCCAGGAAAAGGGCGGAAAGATCAGCACCGCGTCTGCACCCGCGGCCTCGGCGTCTTCCACATGGCGTTGCGCTTCGTGGCTGTCTTCGGCGTTGATGCCGGCGATCAGCACCGTCTGCGGGGGACACACCGCGCGCGCGATCTCGACCACGCGGCGCTTCTGCGCGCGGTCGAGCATGAAGTTCTCGCCCGCGTGGCCGTTGATCAGCAGGCCGGTCATGCCGTCGGCGCCAGCCACGCTGCGCAGGTGCTGTTCGAGCACGGGTTCGTCGATCGAACCGTCGGCGCGCAGCGGGCAGATGGTCGCGGCGTAGATGCCGCCAAAGCGTGTGGAAGTGGAAGGGTTCATGACGGACAGGGAATCGGAAAGTCGTCGTGGACCATAGCGCGATGCGGCGCGCTCCCGCTATCAGAAGAAGGGGACGGACTATAAGCGCCCGCTATAGGGAAAACGGGTTGCACCGACGGCGTGCACGTATGCGGCCGACTGATAGTTGCCCGGCCAAACCTAATAGGGAGAAGCGGTCCAAAAACAGCGCCCCGACGCTATTCTGAAAACGCCCCGGACCCCCGTCTGCGGCCCACGCAAGGCGGTCGCCTTGCTGCATTTTTGGAGTCGTCATGCTGTCCGGAATCCGCGTCATCAGCTTCAACCACTTTCATGCGGGGCCCATGGCCGCGCAGTTTCTCGCGGACCTGGGCGCAGACGTGATCGCCGTCGAACCCGTGGACGGCGCCTTCCACCGCAACTGGGGCGTGGCCAACCACTTCGTGGCCGGCCAGAGCGTGAACCTGCTGACCACGGGCCGCAACAAGCGCAGCCTGGCGCTGGACATGAAGTCCGCCGAAGGCAAGGCCATCGCGCGCCGCCTGCTGGAGGGCGCGGACGTGGTGATGGAGAACTTCCGCCCCGGTGCGATGGCGCGCATGGGCTTCGGTTACGAGGACATCAAGGCCTTCAACCCCGGCATCGTCTACGCCAGCGTGAGCGGCTATGGCGCCAGCGGCCCGGACCGCGACCTGCCCGGCCAGGACCTGCTGCTGCAGGCGCGCAGCGGCCTGGCCGCGCGCACCGGCCGCGCCGACGGCGCCCCCACCCCCACCGGCCCGGTGATCGTCGACCAGCACGCGGCCACGCTCCTGGCCATGGGCATCCTCGCCGCCTTGCTCGGCCGCGCGAAGACAGGCCAGGGCCGGTTGGTTGAGGGCAGCCTGCTGCAGTCCGCCATCGACCTGCAGGCCGAGTCGCTCACCGCCTGGCTCAACGGCGCGCGCAGCGACACGCCGCGCGGGCGCCATGGCCTGGCGAGCTGGTGCAGCGCCGGCCCCTCGGGCATCCACGCCACGGCCGACGGCCACCTCGCCATTTCCATGGCCTCCCCGGCCGATCTGGCCGTGGCGCTCGATCTGCCCGCGCTCGCCAGCCTGCCCGCCTCGGCCAGCTTCGATCAGCGCGACGATCTCACGCGCACCGTCGCCGAACGCCTCGCGCAGAAGACCACCGCCGAGTGGCTGCCGGCCTTGCAGAAGCAGGCGATCTGGCACATGCCGGTGAAGGACTACGACGACCTGCGCGCGGACGCGCAGCTCGCCCACCTGGGCGCCTTCGTCGACACGCCCGGTGCCGAGGGCGCGCCGGTCACGCTGCTCGGCCACCCGCTTCGCTTCGACGGCGAGGCGCCGCCCGTGCGGCTCGTGCCGCAGCGGCTGGGCGCGCAGACGCGCGACATCCTGGCCGAGGTGGGCTACGACCCGCAGCAGATCGAACAGCTCGTGCAGGCCCGCGTGGTCGGCGCGGCCACCGCCTGAGGAGCACCGCCGTGCTGCAACTCAAGATGAAGGTGGTGAGCTTCTGCCACTACCTGCAAGGCCCGGCCTGCACGCAGTACCTCGCCGACATGGGGGCGGAGGTGGTGAAGATCGAGCCCCTGGACGGGGCGTTCGAGCGCCACTGGTCTGGCGGCAAGTCCTGGGTCAACGGCGTGAGCGCGTTCCTGATGTCCGCCAACCGCAACACCGAAAGCCTGGCGGTGGACCTCAAACAGCCCGAAGGGCGCGACCTGGTGCTGCGCCTGATCGACGAGGCCGATGTGGTGATCGAGAACTTCCGACCCGGCGTGCTCGACCGCCTCGGCCTGGGCTTCGAGCTGCTGCGCGAGCGCAAGCCCTCGCTGGTGCTGGCCTCGGCCAGCGGCCTGGGCCGCACCGGGCCGGCCGCCTCGCGCCCGGGGCAGGACTTGCTGATGCAGGCGCGCTCGGGCCTCATCGCGGCGACCGGGGGCGGCAGCCAGGGCCCCTCGGCCGTGGGCGCCGCCGTGGTGGACCAGCATGGCGGCGCCCTGCTCGCCATGGGCATCCTCGGCGCCTATGTGCGGCGCCTGCAGACCGGGGAAGGCACCCTGGTGGAAAGCAGCCTGTTTGCCGCCGGCATCGACCTGCAGACCGAGGCGCTGACCAAGTACTACGCCGTCAAGGAGCGGCCCGATGTGTTCACGCGCGACCGGCACGTGGGCAGCTGGTACCACGACGCCCCCTACGGCCTGTACCCGCTGGCCGAAGGCCATGTGGTGCTGTCGATGAACGACCCGGTGAAGCTGGCCGCCGCGCTCGACAGCGACGCGCTGCGCGCGCTGCAGGGCATCGACCGCTACGCCGAGCGCGACCGCTACGCGCAGGCGGTGGCCGCCGAGCTGCGCACACGGCGCTTCGAGGACCTCTCGCCGGTGTTCGACGCCCATGCCATCTGGCACGAGCGCGTGCGCAACTACGACGACCTGCTGCAGGACCCACAGGCCCGGCACAACGAAGCCTTCCGCGAGATCGAGGTGCCCGGCGGCGGCTCGGCGCTGCTGGTGAACCACCCGCTGCGCTACGACGGCCAGCTCCCCGATTACCGCCGCATGCCGTTTCAAGCCGGCCAGGACAGCGCGGCCGTCCTGCAGCGCCTGGGCCTGAGCGAGGCCGAGTGCCGCGCGCTCGCCGACGCCCGGGTCATCGGCATGCCCATCCCCCAATCCTGACCACCCTCACCACCGCGAACCCTCATGTTTGACTACCACGTTCCCTCCGACATCCAGCTGCTGCTGGACACCGTGCGCCGCTTCGTGACCCAGGAAGTGCAACCGCTCGAAGCCGACACCGAAAAGCTGGGCCATGTACCACCCGAAGCGCTGCAGCGCGTGCGAAAGCAGGCCCAGGAGCTCGGCCTGTTTGCCATGAACATGCCCGAGGACACGGGCGGCGGCGGCCTGAGCCACGTGGCCATGTGCCTGGTGGAAGAAGAGCTGGGCAAGACCTCGGACGCGCTGATCCGCCGCATCTTCGGCCAGGTCTACCCGATGCTGCTGGCCTGCCAGGGCGCCCAGCGCGAGAAGTACCTGCTGCCCACGGTGAGCGGCGAAAAGATCTGCGCCATGGCCATCACCGAACCCGGCGCCGGCTCCGACGCAGCCGCGATCAGCACCACCGCCACGCTCGACGGCGACCACTGGGTGCTCAACGGCCGCAAGCACTTCATCAGCGACGGCGACATCGCCGACTACGTGATCGTGATGGCCGTGCACGACAAGGACAAGCGCGCGCGCGGCGGCATCTCGCTGTTCCTGGTGGACAAGGGCACGCCCGGCTTCGAGGTGACCAGCGTGCAACCCATGATGGGTCACCGCGGCTACGGCCACGCCGAGCTGGTGTTCGAGAACTGCCGCGTCCCGGCCGACGCCGTGATGGGCGAGGTGGGTGAAGGCTTCAAGCTGATCATGAACAGCGTCTCGGGCATCCGCCTGGCGCACATCGGCGCGCGCGCGGTCGGCATGGGCCAGCGCGTGCTGGAGCTGATGCGCCACCACGCCAACGACCGCAAGCAGTTCGGCCAGCCCATCGGCGAGTTCCAGATGGTGCAGCAGATGATTGCCGACTCGGCCACCGAGATCTTCGCCACCCGCATGATGGTGCTCAACACCGCCTGGGAGCTCGACCAGGGCATCGACTGCCGCGACAAGGTTTCCATGGTCAAGCTCTACGCCTCCGAAATGATCGGCCGCGTGGCTGACCGGGGCATTCAGGTGTTCGGCGGCATGGGCTTCACCAAGGAGCTGCCGATGGAGCGCATCTACCGCGATTGCCGCGTGACCCGCATCTACGACGGCACCTCCGAAATCCACCGCATGTTGATCGCGCGCAGCGTGATGAAACGCGGCCTCACCTTGTAACCCCACCTCCCGGACACCCATGACCCCCTCCCTCAAGACCGGCGACACGATGTCGTTCCGCAAGACCCTCACCGTGGCCGAGCAGGCCATGTACACCGGCATCAGCGGCAACCTCGCGCCGCTGTATGTCGACCAGCGCGCCGCGCGCGCCGCCGGCTTCGACACCGTGCTCGCCTTCGAACTGCACGGCGTGGCCCTGGCCACCACGGCACTCAACCGCCTGGCCGGCCCGGACTGGCGCCTGGCCGGCCTGGCCATCGACTTCAGCGCCCCGGTGCAGGTAGGCCAGACGGTGGAGTCGCGCGTCGAGGTGACGGCCGCCGGCGCCGGCAGCATCACCTGCAGCGTGCGCTGCGCCGTCGCCGGTGGCGACACCGTGGCCCTGGGCAGCGCGACGCTGGTTCCCGTCCAGGCGGGCTGAACATGTACGAGCTCAAACCCTTCGACAGCCTGCACGTTGGCGACGAGGTGTCGGTCAGCAAGACCATCACCGAGGCCGACGGGGCGCTCTACATCGCCGCCACCGGCGACTTCGGCCCGGTGCACGTGGACGACGCCTACGCCGGGACCACGCGCTTTGGCCGCCG
Organism: Burkholderiaceae bacterium; assembly: GCA_017998575.1. Next base: position 516 of record JAGOCV010000054.1, on the reverse strand, counting down.
CCTGGCGCCCGGCATCATGGTGGCCGGCATCTGCACCAACGTGCTCACGGCCGAACTCGCGGGCACGCTGGGCGTGTCGATCGAGGACCGCTTCTGGTTCACCGGCCCGGTGTTCTACGGCGACACGATCGCGTTCCGCGTCTGGATCCACGAGATGAACGCCGAGACGCGCACCGTCACCTGGCAGGCCAGCGCGAGCAACGAAGAGGGCAAGGAAGTGCTCAAGGCCGAGGCGACGTTGAAGTTCCCGCGCGTGAAGCCGCGCGCGGAGGCAGCGCCATGACCACCGCCGCCGCCCCGGTGCTGCACATCGTGCGCGTGGACATCGCGCCCGAGCACGAGGACGCCTTCAACCGCTGGTACGAGGCCGTGCACATTCCCGCGCTGCTCGCCTGCCCGGGCTGGATCTCCGCGCGCCGCTTCGTCTCGCTCGAAGGCGGCCCGAAGTACGCCGCGATCTACGAGGTGGCCGGCGACTGGGTGTACGACACGCCCGAGTTCCACGCGGTCAAGGGT
>JAGOCV010000328.1 GCA_017998575.1 Burkholderiaceae bacterium | reverse complement strand
CTGCGCGATTCCCGAGGCGCAGCAGGGCCTGAACGTGGCGCGCATCGGCGCCATCCTGGCCGGCCTGCCCAACAGCGTGGGCGGCATCACCGTCAACCGCTTCTGCGCCTCCGGCCTCTCGGCCGTGCAGATGGCGGCCGACCGCATCCGCGTGGGCGAGGCCGACGTGATGATCGCCGCCGGCACCGAGAGCATGAGCATGGTGCCGATGATGGGCAACTCGCCCAGCCTCTCGCCCACCATCTTCAGCAACACCGACGACGTGGAGAGCTACGGCATTGCTTACGGCATGGGCCTCACGGCCGAGAAGGTGGCGCAGAAGTGGAAGGTCTCGCGCGAGGCGCAGGACGCTTTCGCCCTGCAGTCGCACCAGCGCGCCGTGCTTGCCATGAAGAACGGCGAGTTCAAGGACGAGATCACCCCGGTGGACGTGACCGAGCGCAGCGTGGACCTGGACAGCGCCGAGGTCACGACGAGCACGCGCACCGTGAGCCTGGACGAAGGCGCGCGGCCCGACACCTCCATCGAAGGCCTGGCCAAGCTGCGCACCGTGTTCGCCGCGCGCGGCTCCGTCACGGCCGGCAACAGCTCGCAGACCAGCGACGGCGCGGGTGCCCTCATCCTGGCCAGTGAAGCTGCGATCCAGCGCTTCGGCCTCACGCCGCTGGCACGCTTCGTGAGCTACGCCTCGCGCGGCGTGCCCCCGCACCTGATGGGCATCGGCCCGATCGAGGCGATCCCGGCTGCACTGAAGTACGCCGGCCTCAAGCAGGACCAGATCGACTGGATCGAGCTCAACGAAGCCTTCGCTGCGCAGTCGCTGGCCGTGGTCAACACCCTGGGCCTGGACCCGGCCAAGGTCAATCCCATGGGCGGCGCCATCGCGCTGGGGCACCCGCTGGGCGCCACTGGCGCCATCCGCTCGGCCACCGTGGTGCACGCGCTCAAGCGGCACAACAAGAAGTACGGCATGGTCACGATGTGCGTGGGCATGGGGCAGGGCGCGGCAGGCATCTTCGAGCGGGTCTGAACATGCATTCGCTCGACCAGGCCGTCGCGCTGCACTCCACCGGCGCCCACCAGTACCGTGGTGCCACGTCGCCGGACTACGCCAACATGGTGGGGCCGTTCGGCGGCATCACGGCCGCCACGGCCATGCAGTCGGTGATGCAGCACCCTGAGCGGCTGGGCGAGCCGATCTCGCTCACGGTGAACTATGCCGCCGCGCTGGCCGACGGTGAGTTCGCCATGTCCGCGCGGCCGGTGCGCACCAACCGCTCCACCCAGCACTGGGTGCTGGAGATCACCCAGCCCGGTGCCGACGGCGTGCCCGCCACCGTGCTCACAGGCACGGCCGTGACCGCCGTGCGGCGCGAGACCTGGGGCTTGGACGACGAGCCCATGCCCGACGTGCCCGCGCCCGACCGCGTGGCACGGGCCACCATCGCACCGCAGGTGGCCTGGCCTCAGCGCTATGCCATGCGCTTCATCACCGGCACGATCCCCGAGCGCTGGGACGGCCAGGGCGACACCAGCCTGATCCAGATGTGGGTGCGCGACGAACCGCAGCGCGGGCTCGACTTCACCAGCCTTGCCGCGCTGGCCGACGTGTTCTACCCGCGCGTCTGGCTGCGCCGTGCCAAGCCCGTGCCCACGGGAACGGTGTCGATGACGGTGTACTTCCACGCCGGCTCGGCCGAGCACGCCGCCACCGGCAGCGGCTGGTTGCTCGCGCAGGCCCGCGCCCAGGCTTTCCGCAACGGCTTCTTCGATCAGACCGCGCAGCTGTGGAACGAGGCCGGCGTGCTGCTGGCCACCACGCATCAGATCGTTTATTACAAGGAATAGCACCCCCGCCGCGCTGCGCGCGACCCCCTCAAGGGGGCGACAGCAGCGGCCCGGCAAAGCCGGTTCCGCGCTGTCTCTGGAAGGGGGCCTGGCGCGCGAACGCCGTTTTTCTATGGCCGGCCGAGGAACAGGTACAGCCCGGTGTAGCCGCGCGGCGCGCTCACGATGCTCAGGTAGAGCGGGCCGATGCCGGTGTCCGCGCCCACGAACAGGCTGGAGCCCGCGCGCAGGTCGCCCAGTGAAATGTCGCGGCGCGCCGTCCAGGCGTTGCCGGCCTCCAGCGAGCCACCCACGAACAGCGCGCGCGCCACGCCCACGCTCCAGGGCAGGCGCTGGTAGTAGGTGAGGCGGCCGAACACCAGGTAGTTGCCCGCCACCTGGCCCACGCGGTAGCCCGAGAGCTGCTGGAAACCGCCGAGCGAATACTCGTCGATCGCGCCCAGCGGGATCTGGCTGGTCTTGGCGAGCCGCGCGCCGACGTTGAGCGTATGCGGGCCCCAGCTCTTCACGGCCGTGGCCGTGCCTTCGAAACTGGTGAAGCTGCTGCTGGACGCGCCGTCGAAGCTGCGCCGGCCGAACACCACCTCACCTTGCGCACGGTAGCCGTGCGACGGGAAGTTCGCGTAGTCCAGCTGATCGGCGATCACCGCGCCGCGCAGGCCGGCCTCGCGCCACTTCAGCGAGGTCGTGGCACTGGCCGGAATGGCGGCGGCCAGCAGCTCCGGCGTCACCTTGCGCTGCGCTGCCATCACACCCACCCGCATGTCGCCCACATTGCCCAACAGGCCCATGGGCCAGCCGATGTCGGCGCCCACGCGCAGGCTTTGCCGCTGCACCAGCGCCAGGGCCTCGCCTTCGGCGCCGAACAGCTCCACCTTGCGCAGGTTCGCGTCCACATACGCCGCGGCAAAGCGGTCGCTGCGCAAGGTCAGTGGCTGGTAGATCTCGGAGTAGAGGCCCAGCGTCTCACCCACCTGCACCCGGTTGCGCCACTCGGCACCGGTGTCGTTGAGCCAGTGCCGGTTGTGGCTGAGGCGCAGGTTGAAGGCGCCCTGGCCCTGGAAGTCGGTGCGCAGGTCCAGCCCGATGCGCAGGTAGTTCGGGCCCCAGGTGTTCTCGCGCAGGTTTACCTTGAGGTCTTCGGCGCCGTCCTCGCGCCGGGTCAGGGTGTAGTCCACGGCCTCGAAGTCGCCCATGGCCGCCAGCCGCTGCAGGTCGTTCTCCAGCTGGGGCACGTCCAGCCGCTGGCCTTCCGAGGTGTCCAGTGCGGTGGCCAGGCGCTGGGCGCGGATCTCGTTCACGCCCTCGAAGGTCACCGAGGCCACCGTGCCGATGCGCCCCGTGTTGGCCTTCTCCTGCGCCTCGCGCACGGCCACCCAGCGCTGGTAGCTCGCCGCGTCCACCGAAAAACGCGCCAGTGCGTCGCCCACGGTCTTGGCGTAGCCGTTGCCGATCCTCACCAGCTCGGGCGCCTTGCCGAAATCGGACGACGTGAGCTGGCCCAGCGGTGGCGCCAGCAACAGGTCGTTCGGTGTCAGCGTGGCGATGCTGGCCTGCACGTTCTGCTCGGTCAGGATGTTCACCATCTGCGTGGTGATGCCCACCACGCTGCCCAGCGTTTCGCGGCCGGCCAGCGGCGTGCCGATGTTGACCGCGATCACCACGTCCGCCCCCATGCGGCGCGCCACGTCCACCGGCAGGTTGTTCACCAGCCCGCCGTCGCCCAGGATGCGCCCATCCACCGCCAGCGGCGAGAACACACCCGGCACCGACATGCTCGCGCGCAGCGCGGCCGCCAGGTCGCCGTGGTCCATCACCACGGCCTTGCCGGTCTCCATGTCGGTGGCCACCGCGCGGAAGGGGGTGGGCAGCCCGTCGAAGCTGGCCAGGTGGCGCGTGGACAACGTGTAGCGCCGCAGCAGCATCTCCAGCGAGCGGGTGGACACCGCGCCCGTGGGCAGCACGAAGGCGCCATCGCGAAAACCCAGCATCAGCACCGGCGAGAGCTCGAAGTCTTCTTCCTTGCGGCGCTGCGAGAGCAGCTGGCGCGGCTCACGGCGGTCGAACAGGTCGCCCCAGTTCACCGCCAGGATCTCGCGCTCCAGTTCGTCCGCTGTCATGCCGCTGGCGTACAGCCCGCCCACGATCGCGCCCATCGAGGTGCCCACGATCAGGTCCACCGGCACGCGCGCCGCCTCCAGCGCCTTGAGCACGCCCACGTGCGCGAAGC
>JAGOCV010000327.1 GCA_017998575.1 Burkholderiaceae bacterium | reverse complement strand
GCATTACACGCTGCGCCGCTTCGGCATCGAAACCACCTTCGTCAAGCCGGGCGACATGGATGGCGGCGCGCCAGCCATCGATGTCGCCCGGCTTGACGAAGGTGGTTTCGATGCCGAAGCGGCGCAGCGTGTAATGCAGCAGGTTCTGCGAGCCGCCGTAGAGCGCCGTGCTGGCCACGATGTGCGAGCCCGCGCCCATCAGCGTGGCCACCGCCAGATGCAGCGCTGCTTGCCCGCTGGCCGTGGCGATGGCGCCGATGCCGCCTTCGAGCGCGGCCACGCGCTGCTCGAACACCGCGTTGGTGGGATTGCTGATGCGGCTGTAGACGTGGCCCGCGCGCTCGAGGTTGAACAGCGACGCCGCGTGGTCGCTCGACTCGAAGACGAAGGAAGTGGTCAGGTGGATGGGCACGGCGCGCGCGCCGGTGGCCGGGTCGGGTGCGGCGCCCGCGTGCAGCGCGAGCGTGTCGAAGCCGGGATCTCCATAGCCGGGCATGGTGTCTCCTTGTGTGCCGGGGCCCGTGCGCGGGCGCCACGGCGGTTGAATCGCGCTGATTGTGGGCTATATTTGCCGGCACGCCCGGCCCTGCGCCGCGCGCGCCCCCGAGGAGCACACACCATGAAAGTCAGCGACATCCTGCGCGTCAAGGGCAACACGCTCTTCACCGTCACCCCCGACGAACCCCTGGCCGTGGCCATCGAGATCATGGCCGGCAAGGACATCGGATCGCTGGTGGTCATGGACCATGGCGACCTCGTCGGCATGCTGACCTTCCGCGAAGTGATCGTGACCCTGGTGAAGAACGGCGGCCAGGTGGGCAACACCACCGTGCGCGCGGCCATGGACGACGCGCCGCTGACCTGCACCAACGAGACCGAGCTCGACGAGGTGCGCCGCATGATGCTCGACCGCCACGCACGCTACATGCCCGTGATGGACAAGCGCATGCTCATGGGCGTGATCAGCTTCTACGACGTGGCCAAGGCCGTGGTGGACAGCCAGAACTTCGAGAACAAGATGCTCAAGGCCTACATCCGCGACTGGCCCGAAGAAGGCGACACGGCGAGCTGAGCCACGCCACCGCCGGCCAGCACGGAGCGCATCCACTGCAGCGCTTCGTCGTCGTCGGTCCGCCGTGACCACGCCAGCTGCGTGGGGAACGCAGGCAGCTGCAGCGGCGGCTCGAACACCTTCAGCCCCGCTGCCGCGCCCGCCGCGCGCAGCAACGACGCCGGCCCCGTGTAGACCAGCGGCGTGCCGCGCAGTAGCGCGAGCGCCGTGCCGAAGTGGGCCACTGTCAGCACGATGCGCCGCGTCAGCCCCTGGCGCGCCAGCGCCTCGTCGATCACCCCCAGCGTATCGCCCTGGACCAGCACGTTCACATGCTCGCACTGCAGGTAGTCGGTGCGCGTCATCGGCCGGCGCGGGCCGGTGCGCGCGTCCACGGCGCACAGGTACGGATCGTCATGCAGGGGCAGCGTGCCCAGATCGGCCGTGAGGTGGTTGAAGACGCCCAGGGCCAGGTCCAGCTGCCCCGAGCGCAGCATGGCGGGCGCGTCGACGCGGCCCGCGTGGTGCACGCGCAGGCGGATGTTGGGCGCCTGCGCACGCATGCGTTCGAGCAGGCGCGGCAGTACCGTGGCCGCGGCGTGGTCTGACGCGCCGATGTGGATGTGGCGGTCTACCGTGGCGGGATCGAACCGGCCGCCATGCGCAAACAGCCGCCCGACCTGGTTGAGCAGCGAACGCACCTCGGGCAGGGCGGCCAGCGCGCGCGGCGTGGCTTCCATCGCGCGGCCGTTGCGCACCAGGATGGGGTCGCCGAAAGCCTCGCGCAGGCGCGCGAGCGAATGGCTGAGGGCGCTTTGCGAGAGGTGCAGCCGCCGGGCGGCACGCGAGACGCTGGTCTCGGAGACCACGGCCTCCAGCACCACCAGCAGGTTCAGGTCGATACGGCGCAGGTCCATGGTCGTGCAGCACGCGGGCCATCGATTCCATGCATGGCCCGGCTATCCAGATAAATCATTTTTCGGCGAAGGCGGCGGTCGATAAGGTAGCACTCCACAACGACAGGAGACATGATGAGAACCCGAGCCCTCGTACGGGCGGCCCTCGTGGCCGCGATCGCCAGCGCGGCATGGCCCGTGCTGGCGCAGAGCTACCCGAGCCGCCCCGTGCGCATCGTCGTGCCGTTCGCGGCTGGCGGCTCCACCGACGCCATGGCCCGCATCGTGGGCCAGAAGATGGCCGAAGGCCTGGGCCAGCCGGTGGTGATCGAGAACCGGCCCGGCGCGGCCGGTGGCCTGGGCAGCGAGCAGGTGGCGCGCTCGCCGGCCGACGGCTACACGTTGCTGATGGCCACCACCAGCACGCACGCCATCCTGCCCGTGGCCAACCCCAGGCTGGGCTACGACGCGGTCAGGGACTTCGCGCCCGTGGGCCTGGTGGCGCGCGCGCCCAACGTGCTGGTCGTCGGGCCGGGGCTGGGCGTGGGCAGCGTGGACGAGCTGCTCAAGCTCGCGCGCGGCCGGCCCGCGCCACTCACCTTCGCGTCGAGCGGCACGGGCTCGATCACGCATCTGGTGGGCGAACTCTTCGCCGCAAGCGCCGGCATCAAGGCCATGCACGTGCCCTACAAGACGGGCGTGCAGGCGCTGCCCGACGTGGCGTCGGGCCAGGTGGCATTCCAGTTCGACTCGATCACCTGGACGGTGCCGCAGGCGCGGGCCGGCAAGCTGCGCGCGCTGGCGGTGACCGGGCCGGCGCGCTCGCCGCTGGCCCCCGATCTGCCCACCGTGGCCGAAGCCGGCCTGCCGGGTTTCGAAGGCATCACGTGGTTCGGCTTTGTCGCTCCCGCGGCCACGCCGCCCGACGCGCTGGCGCGCCTGGGCGCCGAGCTGACGCGCGCACTGGCCCATCCCGAGGTGCGCGAGAAGCTCGCCGCCCAGGGGGCCGAAGCGGCCGCAGGCCAGCCGCAGGAGCTCTCGCGCCTGATGCGCGAGGACGGTGCCAAGTGGGCGAAGGTGATCCGCGACGCAGGAGTGAAGTTCGAATGAGCACGTTCCGCGAACTCGTCGCCAGCGAACGCCCGCTGGTGCTGCCGGGCGCGCACGACGCGCTGTCGGCCCTGCTCATCAAGCAGGCCGGCTTCAAGGCGTATTTCATCGGCGGCTTTCCGGTGGCCGGCGTTCGCTACGGCGTGCCCGACATCGGTCTGCTGGGCGCGCGCGAATTCGCCGATGCCTACCGCGACATCCTGGCCGTGAGCGACCTGCCGGTGCTGGTCGATGCCGACAACGGCTACGGTGACCACAAGAACGTCGTGCACGTGGTGCATTCGCTGGAGCGCATGGGCGCGCAGGCCATCTTCTTCGAGGACCAGGTGAGTCCCAAGCGCTGTGGCCACATCGCCGGCAAGGCGCTGGTCGACACGCGCGAGATGGAGTCCAAGATCCGCGCGGCGGCCGGTGAGCGCCTGCGGTCCGACACCTTCCTCATTGCCCGCACCGATGCGCGCGAGGTGGTCGGCATGGACGAGGCGCTGCGGCGCGGCGAGCGCTACCTGCGCGCCGGCGCCGACGGGCTGTTCATCGAGGCGCCGCAGTCGGTGGCCGAGATGGAGCAGATCGCGCGCGCCTTCGACGTGCCGCTCCTGGCCAACATGCTCGAAGGCGGGCGCACGCCCATCCTGCGGCCGGCCGACCTGGAGACGATGGGCTTTCGCATCGTCATCTACGGCATCTCGCTGCTGATGCGCGCCACGCGCTCGATGCAGGAGACGCTGGCGGATATCGCCAGTGGCGAGTTGCGGCTGTCTGGCACGGGCGTGAGGTTCGAGGAGTACAAGTCCATCGTCGGCATGGACGCGTGGTCCCGCATCGAGGATCGCTACCGCTAGCGCAGCGGCGGCCGCCGTGCGCTCACCCCAGGCTGGCGTGGATCATCTCCCGCACGCGGGGGTAGATCTGCTGGTTCCACTTGCGGCCGCTGAAGACGCCGTAGTGGCCCACGCCGGTCTGGATGTGGTGGATCTTGCGGTAGGGGCGGATGCCGCTGCACAGGTCTTGCGCGGCCACGGTCTGGCC
>JAGOCV010000326.1 GCA_017998575.1 Burkholderiaceae bacterium | reverse complement strand
GTGCCGTACAGCCGCACCTGGTCGCCGCTGGCGAGCTTCATGAGGCCGTAGTCCATCGCCACCGTGGTGGTCTTCTTGAGGGTCTTCACGTCGTCCGAGGCGTTGGCCTCGGTGCGCACCACCTCGATGTCCGACAGGGATTGGATGGCCGTGGTCTTGCCCGCCCCCACGGGGCCGGCGAACACGAGCTTGTAGATATTGGTCATGGCGTCGAAAAATTAGAACAGCTTGTCTATCAGCGATTTGAAGAAGCCGCGCCGCGCCGCCACCTCGGGCTTGCGCGCCGCCGCGGCCACCGGCCCGCCCGGAATCACCTTGGCCAGGCCCGACACCACGCACAGCACCACGAAGCGCAGCACGTCCTGCTCGTGCTTCGGAAACGCGCGCAGCAGCTCCGAGATCGACTGCGGCATGCGGGCACAGATGGCGGCCAGCTGCACGTCCAGCGGGCCGACGCCGGCCAGCATCGGAAAGTTGGGAAAGCGCCGCAGCTGGAACGTCAGGTCGCCCTGGCGCTGCAGCTTCATGTCGCGCATCACGTCGCTCACCAGCTCCCAGGTGATCACGTCCAGCGGCTTCTGCGCGCGGTGGAACTTGCCGTTGAAGCGCTGGCGCACCGTCTCCTCGACGTGGTCGGGGTCGAGCGGTTCGGCGCGGACGCTCTCCACCAGCCTGGGCGTGCGCAGCAGCTTCAGCAGGGCCGACACCGGCAGCCCGGAGGCCAGCCAGCCGGCGCGCGTGTGGGTGACGAAGGCCGCATCGGTGCCGATGCGCAGCAGCATCGGGCCGTCGTGACCAATGATTTTTTCGGTCAAGCCGATCAGCGGCTGGTCGCGCAGCAGCGGAAACACCTGCAGCAGCGCCGCCAGCGCACCCTTGCCCAGGCCGACCGCGTCGGTGGCCATGCGCGTGGCCGGCGGCGCCAGGGAGACGGAAGATGCTTGCGCCTTCGGCAGCGGCATCGGCGCCGAGGCACGTGCACGCATGGGTGCCGGCTCGGGAGCCGGCGTGGGTGGCGGCGCGACGGGCGCTGCCGGGCGGCGTGCCGGCGGGTTGGCCAGCACCGCCTCGGTCACGGCAGCGCGGGCCGCCGGCCGCGCGCTGACCACCGGCGCCGCCTTGCGCTTGAGCTGGTCGGCCAGTTCCATGGCGCGGCGCCAGGCCGGCGCGGCCGCGGGCTCGGCTTCGGCCACCGCCGCGGGCAGCGCGGGCTCGACGTCGAGCGACACCACCGGCCGCGCCCTGCCCGGCATGGCGGCGGGCGCAGTGGCCACGGCGGCGGCCGCCGGCGGCACCATGCGTTCGGCAGCTTCGTTGACTTTCTTGATCGCGTCACGCAGGCCGGCACTGGTGTAGGGCATGCCGACCCAGCCGATGTGCTGGCCCTTGGCCAGCGGCAGCTTGGCCTCCAGCCAGCCCCCGCCGTCGCCCCAGGTCAGCAGCACGGCCGGCCGGCCGGCCATCACTTCCATCAGGCGCGTGGCGTTGGCCGGCGAATACTTGCGCATGCCCAGGCCGAACAGATCCAGCACGCAGGCTTCGCAGCTGCGGGCGGCGGCGTGCTGCTCGGGGATGGCCAGCGACAGCTCGCGCTTGAGCGTGATGCAACGGTGGTCGCGCCAGTTCATGCCGATCATGATCTCGACGGCAGCGGCCTCATGATCGGTCAGGCCCATCAGGAGGATGTTCTTCATGCTTGGATCACTCCGTTCTGCAAAGCCAGCGACACGGCTTCCCATTGTGGCGACAGTGCCCGGCCTTCGCGTGTGAGCGCGCGGCGCACCAGCATGAAGCCCAGCGAATCGCCGGCGCCCTCGCAGTGCGCGAGAAAGTCCTGCTCGGCCTGCGCGTCGCCCGCCAGCAGCGCCGGCAGCGCCTCGGCGGCGATGCGGCGCGAATCGTCGACGCTGCACAGCAGCGCCCGCCGCGGCACGTCGAGCGAGGGCGCGACCAGCACGCTCCAGCGCGTGGCCCAGGCACTGGCGGCGGGCAGCTTGCGGCCGCTGGCAGCCTGCGCCTGCAGGCCCTGCAGCACGAACGGCGCCAGCCGCGGCTGAATGTCGGCACGCGCCAGCAGGGCCTGAAAGCGCGCCGCATCGGGCGCGCAGCCATGCAGCCAGTCGGCCAGGGCGCCCTGCAGCGGCTCGGCGCCCTCCAGGCCCAGTGCGGCGTTCACCCGCTGCTCGTGCAGCGCCAGGTCGGCGGGCGCATTCAGCACCCGGCGACCTGCCTGGCGGAACTGCTGCCTGGCGGACAGGCCGTGCTGGGCGTTGCGCATCAATCGAGCAGCGTGTCCATCAGGTCGATCATGAACTCGGCGTCTTCCTGCGTCATCGGCTCGAAGCCGCCGGCGATGCCCAGCTCGTCCAGAACCGGCTGGCCGTCGGGCGTGCCCGTCAGGCCGACCAGCGCCTCTTTCACGCGCTCGGCGTCGGCGCCGACCTTGGCGCTGGTGAGCAGCACATGCGTGATGTCGGCCAGCTTGCTTTCCATCAGCGCCTTCAGTTGCGACTTGGTCAGCTTGGACAGCGAGTGGTAGGCCTCGGCCAGGAAGAAGCTGGCGTCGACCTCGCCCTTGATGGCCATGCGCGCGGCGGCCTGGTAGGTGTCCACCATCTGCCACTGGATGTCGGCCTCGGTCAGGTCGGCCGGCTCCAGCAGGCGCAGGCCGATCAGCTTGACGTCCTTGTTGTCGGTCAGCGCGATCTTGCAGCCGGGCTGCAAGTCTTCCACCGTGTTGGCGGCCGAGCCGGCGGCCGTGGCAATCACCATCTCGTCCGACTTGCCCACCGGCCGTGCGATGGCCTGGTAGCCGGCGTCGCGGATCATCGACGCCGCGTCGAACGGGTTGGCATACACCGCATCCACCTTGCCCTCGGCGATCAGCTGCGCCTGTTCGGCGGCCGATGCGGGCGTCAGCAGGTGCAGTTGCAGGCCGGAGCGCTTCTGCAGCAGCGTGTTCAGCATGTGCCAGCCGGCAAAGCGCTCGGGCGCGAAGTCGGGGGCAATCAGCAAATTCAAGGTCATCAGGTGCTCCCTTCGGCGGCTTTCCACTCTTTGTAGACGGCCGACAGTTCTTCGATCTTCTTGCGTGACGGCTTGCGGCGCACCGAGGTGTAGCCCACGGTCTGGCCGTTGCGGATGTTGGGCACGGCGGTGGCGTACACCCAGTAGTGCGAGCCGTCCTTGCGCAGGTTCTTCACGTAGCCGTGCCACTTCTTGCCGGCCTTCATGGTGTCCCACAGGTCCTTGAAGGCGGCGCGCGGCATGTCGGGGTGGCGCAGGATGGCGTGCGGCTGGCCGATCAGTTCCTCACGGGTGTAGCCCGAGAGTTCGATGAAGGCGTCGTTGGCGTGCGTGAGGACGCCGTTGAGGTCGGTGCGCGAGATGATCAGGCGACCTTCGGGGTAGGGAATCTCGCGCTCGCTCACCTGCACCGTGCGGCTGGTGCCGTCGTGGTAGGTGTGCTGGCGCGCCTGGTCCGCATCCGCGGCGGGCTGCATCGGGGGGAAAGCCATGGCGAAACCCTCCTCAGATCAGCTTGGACAGCGCCTCGGCGGCGCGCTTGATGTCCAGGAACAGCAGGCCCAGCTTGGCGTTCTGCTTGGCCAGCACCGTCAGCACGGCTTCGGTGCCCGACGAACTCATGATCACGTAGCCGCGCTCGCCCTGCAGCAGCACGCGCTCCAGCGTGCCGCGGGCCAGTTCGCGCACTGCGCGGTCGCCCAGCGACAGCAGCGCGGCGGACATGGCGCCCACGCGGTCTTCGTCCATGCCGGCCGGCAGGGCCGAAGCGATCATCAGACCGTCGGTGGAAATCAGGGCCGATGCCTCAACGTCGGCAGACGAACCTTTGAGCTCTTCCAGCACCTGCTGGAACATGTCAGTACGCATAATTTCTTCCTTTGTCGGTGGTAGCCCGCTTCGCCAAGTGGCCGCGGCATACAAATTGGAATGCAAAAACGGATACGGATAGGAAATTCAACCGCATGAGGCCAAGTATGGCACGAGTTTTGGGCCTCGAAACACGTTCGGCCAAGGAAGGTTGAGCGCTCGCTTGCCGCTCAATGGCAAGAGCTTGGGAGGC
>JAGOCV010000053.1 GCA_017998575.1 Burkholderiaceae bacterium | reverse complement strand
CTTGTTGATGTCGCCCAGCCGGTCGGCCAGTCCCTTGCCGGATTCCTTGAGGGTTTCGATGGTCTTGCGGAACTCGCCCAGCTCCATCCCGAAGGCGGCCTTGATTTGCAGGTTGAGTTTCATCTTGGCCTCGTCCGACATCTGGTCGATGGCCTCGACGCCGCTCACCCCGAACAACTTCAACTGGTTCTCCAGCCCCCGGGCCATGTCCTTAATCCCCTCTTTGGACTGGAGGATGGTGCCGTTCTGCAACTCGTTGATGCGGCCGACGGCGGCGGCGGAGTTGAACAGCAACGACTTCACCTGCTGGGAGGATTCCCGGAACAGCGTGTTAGTGCTCGTCATCCCCTTGATGAGCGGGTCGATGGAGTCGGCAATGCCCATTTTTTGGGCGTTCGCCGAAATTTCGATGAGGTTCTTGGCGGCCGTCGCCGTCAGGGTGGCGGCGTTCCGCATGTTCTTGATGAACCCCTCGCTGGCGCTGACCGCTTTCACGAGGTTGTCGCCGGTGATGCCGGATCTGGCCGCGTCGCTGCCGATCGCAGGCGTGGACGGCACGGCGCGCCGCAGCCGTGCGCAGGGCGCGGCGCACCTGAAGACCGGCAGCCTGCGCGACGTGGCCGGCGTGGCCGGCTACGTGCACGCGGCCAGCGGCCGGCGCTATGTGCTGGTGATCATCGCCAACCACCCCAGCGCCAGCGCTTCGGCGCTGCGGCCGGCGATCGATGCGCTGGTGGACTGGACGGCACGGGAATGAAAGCGAGTCGGCTTTCGACCGGATGACAAGGCGGGAAGCCGAAGACAGTGCCGAGGCGCGGCGAGGCGAACCAACGCAGTCAGGCGGTTGAAGGCCGGCTCGCTTACGCGGCTGCGCGCCGCAGGCGATCCGCCACGCCTTCCCACTCGGGCATGTCGGGCAGCGTCTCGATCCAGATCAGCTTGACGCTCTGGTCGTCGAACTCGCGCAGCACGGCGAACAGCTGCTGCGCCACGGCCTGCGCGTCGTCGGGCATGCGCCGGCGGATGATCTTGCCCGAGCGGCTGCGCAGCAGCGCCCGCGACCACACGGCGATGTGCGCCGCGTCTTCGCCCAGCACGTCGAGCGCGGCCTGCAGCGAGCGGGCATCCATCAGGCGCACGCGTGCGCTGGGCGCGTAATGCGATTCGAGCGTTCCCGAAGCACGCGGCGCCTCGCCGCCGGCACTCTCGTCGTCCACCAGCGGGTGGCCCAGCGCGGCCTCGATGCGGGCGCGCGTGAGCACACCGGGGCGCAGCAGCACGGGCGCGGCGCGCGTGCAGTCGACGATGGCCGATTCGATGCCGACGTCGCACGGGCCGCCGTCGAGCACAGCCACCGATTCGCCGAACTCGGCCTGCACGTGCGCGGCCGTGGTGGGGCTCACGCGGCCGAAACGGTTGGCGCTGGGGCCCGAGAGGCCGTGCACGCCCAGGCGCGCGCATTCGGCCAGCAGCGCCTGCGCGACGGGGTGCGAGGGGCAGCGCAGGCCGATCGAGTCCTGCCCGCCGGCCGACGCCGTGCCCACGCCCGCGCGGCGCGGCAGGATCAGCGTGAGCGGGCCGGGCCAGAAGGCCTGCATGAGACGGTGCGCGGCGTCGGGCACGTGGTCGGCGAACACGGCCACGGCCGCATCGGCCGCCGCGCCGGGCGCCACGTGCACGATCAGCGGGTGGTCGGCCGGACGGCCCTTGGCCGCGAAGATCCTGGCGACGGCCGCGTCATCGGCCGCGTTGGCGCCCAGGCCGTAGACGGTCTCGGTGGGGAAAGCCACCAGTTCGCCGCGCACCAGCAGGTCGGCGGCACGGGCGATGTCGTCGGGGCGGCGGCCGTCGAGCAGCATGTGATATCGGGGTGGTTCCAGCGCGTCAGCCGAGGCTGGCCGCCGTGAGGCCCAGCAGCCGCGCGGCCTCGCGCGCGGTGGCGCGCACGGCCTCGGGTGTGGCGCCCGTGATGTTCAGGTGGCCCATCTTGCGGCCGCGTCGCGCCTCGACCTTGCCGTAGAGGTGCAGGTGCGTGCCCGGCAGCGCCAGCACGGCATCCCACGGCGGCGACTGCTGTGTGTCGCTGCCGGCGGCGAACCACAGGTCACCCAGCAGGTTGAGCATGAGGGCCGGGCTGTGCTGGCGCGGCGGCACCAGCGGCAAGCCGGCGAGCGCGCGCACCTGCAGGTCGAACTGCGACTGGTCGCAGGCGTCCATCGTGTAGTGGCCGCTGTTGTGCGGGCGAGGTGCCATTTCGTTGACGACCAGCCGACCGTCCCGCAGCACGAAGAACTCGACACACAGCACGCCGACGTAGCCGATACCTTCGGCGATGGCGCGCGTGGCGGCCACGGCCTGCTCGGCCTGCGCGGCGTCGATCACACCGGCGCCATCGGCCGGGAAGGCCTGCGTGACCGCGAGGATGCCGTCCTGGTGTTCGTTGACCTGCGGCGCGTAATGCACCATGGCGCCGTCGCGCCCGCGCGCCACGATCACCGAGCATTCGGCCGCCAGCGGCAGCATCTGCTCGAGCACGCAGGGCACGCCGCCCAGGCCGTGCCAGGCCACGGCCAGCGCCTCGCGCGTGGCCACGCGCACCTGGCCCTTGCCGTCGTAGCCCAGGCGCGAGGTCTTGAGGATGCCGGGCAGCAGCTCGGCATCGACGGCCGCCAGTTGCGCTTCGGTCTCGATGACGGCGTGCGGCGCGCACGGCACGCCGCAGGCGACGAAATGCGCCTTTTCCTTCCCGCGGTCCTGCGCGATGGCCACGGCCTGCGCGCCGGGCGCCACCGGTCGCAGCGCGGCCAGCCGTTCCAGCGCGGGCGCCGGCACGTTCTCGAACTCGGTGGTGATGGCGTCGGCCAGGTGAGCCAGTTGCATCAGGCCCGCGTCGTCGAGGTAGGCCGCGCGCACGTGGTGGTGGCTCACGCGGCCGGCCGGGCTGTCGGCATCGGGATCGAGCACGGCCGTGAAGAAGCCCATCTGCTGGGCCGCATGCACGAACATCCTGCCGAGCTGGCCGCCGCCCATCACGCCCAGCGTGATCTCGCGCGATGGCCGCTCGGCAGCGGCGCCGGGCAGCAGCGCGTGATGTACGGTCATGTCGCCACCGGCGGCAGCGTCATCGCGCGTGCGGCCTCGGTCTGGCGCGCGCGGAAGGTCTCCAGCTGCGTGCGCAGGCGCTCATCGGTGGTGGCCAGCATAGCCACGGCGAAGAGCGCCGCGTTGGCGGCGCCCGCCGTGCCGATGGCGAAGGTGGCCACGGGCACGCCCTTGGGCATCTGCACGATGCTGTGCAACGAATCGACGCCCTGCAGGTGGCGGCTGGCGACCGGCACGCCGAGCACGGGCACGGCGGTCTTGGCAGCCAGCATGCCGGGCAGGTGGGCCGCGCCGCCCGCGCCCGCGATGATGACGCGCAGGCCGCGCGCGGCGGCGCTCTCGGCATAGGCGAACATGTCGTCGGGCATGCGGTGGGCCGAAACGACCTTCGCTTCGTGGGCGATGCCGAATTCCTGGAGAATCTGGACGGCGTGCTGCATGGTGTCCCAGTCGGAACTGGAACCCATGACGACACCTGCGAGGATGGGGGTCATAGTGGCGAGGGGGACGCGAGGCGGCCCGACCGCGCCGGATAACGCCCCGCATCCGGTATTGCGTCCGGGTCGGAACCCTGAATTTTACGAGCTAGCCACATGATTGACGTCACCGTTGACGTTTCTCGAGGGGCTCCCGGCTTGCTGCACATCAAGAAACTTATTGTTGCACAGCGGTCGATATAGCCCCCATCTGTAAGTGCTGGTGTTTGCGCACCCCGAAGGTCTGGTCATGGTCACTTCGGGAGCAAAACAATGCCAAACACAACGGTGGTTGCGGTCGTCGCAACCAAAGGCGGCGTCGGTAAAACCACACTCGCGGCCAATCTGAGCGGTCTTCTCGCGGACCTCGGGCAACGTGTCCTGGCGATCGACGCCGACATGCAGCCGTCGCTCAGCAAGTACTTCACCCTCGCAAGCACACCCACCGCCGGCCTCGCGCAGGTCATCGCGCGCGGCGGGATCATCCAGGCGGGCGACATCACGCCCACCACCATCGATGGCCTCGACGTGGTGCTGTCGAACATCTCGGATGCGACTCAGTCCTGGCTCAAGGAGCGAGAGGACCGGCTGATCATGCTCAAGCGGGCGGTCCGGCAGCCCATCATTCGGGACACCTACGACTTCGTGGTCATCGATACCCAAGGCGCAAAGGGCGAGCTGCAGCGCTCTGCGGCCATGGCCGCGGATCTGCTGGTGACCCCTCTGTGCCCTCGGATGATGGAGGTCGCGGAGTTCCACACCGGCACGCTGGACATGCTGTCCTCGCTCAACGCGATGTCGGACTTCTCGGCCGAGCTGCGCGCCGCGCCGCTGGCCGTGGTCATCAACCAGCTCGACCGGACGCGTGCTGCGCGGCTGCTCATGGAGGAGGTGCGCAAGGAGTTCCGCTCCCACCCCTACATCCGCCTTCTGGACACCGTCATTCCCTCGGCGAAGGCGTACCCGGATGCGCGGCTGGAGCGGCAGCCCGTTCATCGATTCGATGAACCTCGCGTGGATCGCGTGCAAAAGAGCGGCTACGAGGTCATGCATGAACTCGTGTTCGAGCTTGCCCCTCACCTCAAGGGCATGTGGAGCAAAGACGAGCCGCCAGGCCGCACCGCTGACCACGTCGAGGCATCGGAGACCTCGTCATGAGCAAGTCGTCCGCTCGGAAAATCCCCACCGCGGTTATCCATCAGCTCACAAACAAGACGAACCCGCTCGAGGCGATCTCGCCTGAGGAACTGGCCTCACGAGATGAGAAGTACACGTCCCTGCGGCGACTGCGCGTCGTCGATGTCCAGCAGTTCGCGCAGAACCCCCGTAGCAAGTCCAACGAGAAGTTCGAAGAGATCCGCGACTCGATCAAGAACGGGGGCCTCGAATCCATGATCGCCGTCTGCCGTCACCCGGGCAAGGATGCCTGGGTGACTGCCAAAGGCGGCGGCACGCGGCTAAGCGCCCTGCAGGAGCTGGCCAAGCATGAAGATCCTGAGATCGCCAAGCGCTTCGAGTACGCCGACTTCCAGGAAGTGACGTACGTGAGCGACGCGGCCTTGCTGGCCGCTCACCTCATCGAGAACATCCAGCGCGCCGACATGTGCTTCTGGGACACCGCGCGCGGCGTGATGGACCTGAAGGCCGAGTTGGCGAAGGAGCTGGGACAGGACCTGGGTTCGCGTGAAGCAGTCGATGCCATGAAGAAGCGAGGACTGGCGAGCATCACTGACACCACGATGCTGCAGTACCAGTTCGCCGTCAAAACCTACGGGCAGATGCCCGAGGCCTTCCGCTTCGACTTGACCCGCGACGACGTGCGCAACGTGCTGCGGCCGCAGCACGGCCTGCTGCTCGACCTCTGGCTCAAGCACGAGGGTCGAAAGGAAGCGACGTTCGCTCCCGCGTACGCTGAATGGCTGAGCATGGCGAGTGAACAATGCCGCACCGCTTCACTCCTGCATTCGCATCTCATCGCGATGGCAGCCACGGAGTTTGGCTACAGCTCAGACCAACTGGAGCTGATGCTTGCAGCGCTCAAGCTCGATCGCACCGCTGCACTCAGCGACCTGCTCGGCAATGGCCCTCCCGACGCCGGCGGAGGCGGCGGCGCCGGCGACACGCCACCGGCGGACCTCCCCGACAGCGACGCCGGCGCTGACGGCAATCAGTCGCCTGCAGCGGCGAGTCAAACGCCGTTGACGCCAGCTGCATTCCGTGAGTCATCGCCGACCGGTCTTCGCGTGGCGTCGGGCCTCGTGCCAAAGACTTTCACGGGCGCGCCCGCCAACCCCAGCGACGGTGCCAGCGACGACGAGGACGACGGCCCCAGCGGCCATCAACCGGCCTTCGACGGCATGGGCGTCGAGGACATCGACCAGCAGCAGCTGATGCACATGCTCATCGGCGTGGCCGCTGTAGTCGCGATCGACAGCTACATCCGCCCGGCACCTGCCCTGCCCTACGGCTTCTTCATGGAGCTGCCCGCTCCTGGTGTGCTCGGCTCTGCTCCGGAAGACCTGGCCGTGCAAGGCTGGTGGCTCCTCGCCAATCTCTCTGGGCAGTTCGAGAACGACATCGATGCGTTCCTGGAGCGCGTCGACGTCTCTGGTGCCCCCATCCTGCCCGACACAGGACCCGACGGCTATCGCGCGGCCGTATCGGACCCGGAACTGTGGCCAACGGTCGTTGCCGAGAGCTTGGGCGGCGAGACTTTGATCGACGCCCAGTTCGTCCTGCGTGTCCTGTGCGATCCGCATCACCCGCTCAGCATGGGCCTCTCCGGGTTACTCGAGGCCATGCGTGCGTTCAACGCCGCACAAGGCGCCAAGTGAATGGAGGTGTGAGCCATGGATTCGCAGTCCCATGAGTCCACATCGCGAAGGGATGCCCCTGCGAAGGGATGGACGCGCCTGAACTCGCCCGCGATCAAGCGGCAGGTCGCGCTCGAGCTGTCCGTGCAGTTCGAGCAATTGAGCCTGCCGACCGAGGTGGAGGCCATCATCAAGAATGCCGCGCGGTCGGCCGAGTTGCCTGTGCTCTTCGATCACCTGGACGTCTGGGTGGACACCTCATCGCTACACGTTCTGGCCAGGCAGATCGACGAAGAGGAATGGACCAATGCAGTGCTTCGCTACTGCATCCGACGGCAGGCGAACTATCCCCTGCTGAACCGGCTGTTCGCGGTCACGCGGCACGAGGTCACGCAGCACCGCGCCGAGCTGGGCGCGAAGCCGCCGTCGCCGAAGCGCATCGAGCTGGGCGACGCGTTGGGCAGGGCGATCTGGCAGACCTGGAAGTCGCTGCAAACCGAGCACGAGATCGAGGCGGAGCGCTGGGTCACGCTGGCCGAGGTCTACCCGGACCTGGCGCTGTCAACCCTCTATCAGTTTCTGATCGTCGAGGGCAAGGCGCCATGAACACGCTGGACGAGTCAATGCTGCTGCGCTCCATGGTCACGCTCGGCGAGCCGGTTTCGGCGGCAGCGCTGATGCGTCTGTGGAACCCCACCTGGCAGATCGACGAGATCCAGAAGATGCTGGACAGCCTAGCGAAGCGGGGCGCGGTCCAGCGGATCGACGGGTGCATGCCCCGCTTCGTTGCCACTGAGGCCAGGCCATGAGTCAGATCGATCTGCTCGGCGAGCTGGAGCGCAATGGCGACCTGGCCATGCTCGTGGCCTCGCCCCCCATCACCATCCATCGCGTGTTCGCTGAGCTCACAGGTTCAGCGCTGGCCGGCCTGCTGCTGACTTGCATCCTGCAGGAGTACGAGACTCGCGAGAGCGTGCTCACCGACGGCGGGGTCGCGCTGTCGGCCGAGCAGTTGGTGGCCCGAGGCGGGCTGTCCAAGGCGGAGCAGGCCATGGCCATCAAGACCCTGCGCGAGATGAAGCTGATCACGCAGAGCCGCACCGCCGGCGGCGTGACCTACTTCAAGGTGGACTTCGAGCGCCTGACCCGACGCATCCTCCAGTCGGCCGCGTCGTCCAGCACATGCAGCGACATCGCTGCCAGGGCGCACTGAGCCTGGCGCGATGAACACTCCGCCCGCCACATCAAAGCCAGGCACGCAGGTCCATCCTGGCGAGGTGCTTCTCGCGCAGTTCCAGCAGGTTCTGGGGCGCGAGTACCCCATCGCCTACAACGTCAACATCGCGCGCATAACGGGCGATGTGAAGGCCGCGCTCTTCGCGTCCCAGCTGCTCTACTGGACGCGCCGTGGCAGCGACATCGAGCGACTGGAAGGCTGGATCTTCAAGACCCGGGAGCAGTGGACCCACGAGACAGGCCTCTCCAGGCACGAGCAGGAATCAGCACGCACGAAGCTCCTGGCCCTGGGCCTCATCGAAGAGCAGCGCACGGGCATGCCGCCTCGTTGCAGCTATCGAATCAACCCGCGGGTGCTGGGGCACAAGCTCGCTCAAATGCTGCGGCAGGAGCCCGTGCAATGGTCCTTGTTGGACCTGCGTGCCCCCCATGCTCAGATCGCGGCCCTGCTCGGCCGCAGCCTGGCTTTCTTCCGCGTATTCGCAGAGGTCACGGAAGCCATCCCGGTCGCCGTCTTGCTGGCCAAGGCCGTGGCACTGCAGAGCAACGTCGTGAAGACGCAGATGGAGCGCACAGCGCGTGCGCAGTCACCTGGGGGATGGGATGCCGACTGGTTTCACCTGGCTGCAACACAGTGGCAGGACGAGACCGGCTTGCGGGCGTCACAGATTCGCGACGCGAAGCAAAAACTATGCCGCCTTGAAATCCTGCAGGAAGCGATTCAGACCTATCCGCGACGCAGGTCCTTCTATCGCGTGGACCTGGGCGCGCTGTCCAAAAAGATGCAGGCTGCGATCGCGCAGCGCGGCCGATCCGACGGATTGCTGGGGCAATTGCTCAAGGGGATTCAGCTCGCGGGTAATGTCACTGCAGGCAATGACAAACCACGGGTGCCGAAGGAGGCTCGGATCAGCGCCGTGACATTCCGGGAAGTTGCCCCGGCAGGGACAACTTCCACAGATTGTGGAAACCAGCCGAGTGCGACAAAACGTCCAACTGCGTCCGGCGGACGCAGTACGACAAATTGTCCAACTGGGTCCGGCGGACCCACTGCGTCAAATTGTCCAACTGAGGTCAGTTCGCCAGATTGGCGAACTGCGTCCGCCGGACGCACTGCGCCAAATTGGCGGACAGGCACTCCGCAATCAGCCTATCCGCCGGACACTGCGAAAAGTGACCATGCAAATGGCCAGTTTCCGCATCCCATACGGTCAATTTCCGCACTCAATACGGCTAGTTTTCGGAACTCCAAACGGTCACTTTTCGCACCTCTACATGCGCGCGCGGTAAAGGGGACTACACACAAGACTACAACCACTACTACACCGAGCGCGCGGCCAGGCGCGGCAGACCTCGCGGTTGCTCCGGTGGTGGTGGTGCCTTCGATCAATCCGCCGGATCAGGTGGTTTGGCCGAAGAGCTTGGCAGAGCCGGTCGTGCAGCTCGGTCGGCGATTGCTCGAAGCTCTCCCCATCGAGCAGCATCAGCAGCTGCTCGACGAGCTTGCCGGGCGAATGGGCCGCGGCCAGGTGAAGAGCCCCCTCGCCTACCTCGGACAGCTTGCAAGGTTGGCCGAGCAAGGGCGGTTCGTTCCGGAGCTGGCCCACGAGGTTCGCCAGCAGCGTGAGGGCCAGCACGCGGCCGAGGCCAGGCTTCAGCGCGCCCTGTCCGGCGATCCGCCGGATCCCAATCGGTCAGTTTTCGCAGCAAGTGTGAGAACTGACCATACGCCTCCATCGCCGAAGCCAGCCTCGACCACCGAGGAACGCCGAAATCTTCAGGCGCTCCGCAACGAGTTCGCGCTGCGCGCCGGCAAGCCAGCGGTGGCGATCGAGCGTGCCGAGCCAAACGCTCCGCGTGCCGACGCCACCCCTACTCAACCCAACGCGCAATCCGACGGATCGCGGCGCGGCCTCGTTGTCGCCGTCGCGGCCCGGCGGACGCTCGTCATTCGCAAGCCATAAGCACAAGGAGAGGAATCGAAATGGCAACACGGAAAGCATCCCCCGCCAAGAAGTCTGCCCCAGTGGAGGGCGTGGTGGCCGATGAACGTCAGACGACTGAAGCAGCAACGACGATCGTGGATTCGGCTGAAGCAGCGAGTCCGCAGCATGTCTTCCCGGACGGCTATGACCTGGGGGCTGAAGCAGCGGCCGTGGCACATCTGATCCAGCTGGATGAACCCGATCCGGCGGATCCGATGTACCCGCGTTACGAGGCCTACCTCGAACGCCTGACCGAGTTCCGCCGCCTGCAGTCCGAGCATCAAGCTCGGGCAGCGGCAGAAGCTGACGTGCCGGTCGAGCACGCCCGCAAGGTACTGCTCATGGGCGCGCTGCAGCGCGACGAAGAGGACTCGATGACGCTGCACACGCTCGAAGCGATGCGTCTGTACCTGGGCGCCACGCCGGCGCCAGGCGAGTCGCGCTTCGGCGTGCCCGGCGGACGTCGAGCCGCCACCGCGCTGCGGCAGTTGTTCCTGTTGACCTCGGGCGACAACCCGTATGCCGATGCCACGCTGGTCGACGTCGACCAGCGACTTGGGGCAATCACGCAGAAGGTGCGGCAGATCGAAGCCAAGCACGTCAAGCTGCTGGACGACATGCGCGCGCGCGGCCTCAAGTACAGCGTGCTGGGCGCGCAGCATCCCCAGGCCGTGAGCCTGGGCTACCGCTCGCCCTATGGCTACGCCATCTCCAACATGATGGTGAACTTCGACTACTGCGTGCGCGTGATCAAGTCGGCCGAGCGCCGGGATCTGATCAGCAAGGCCGACGTGCGGCAGACGCTCCACGAGATCAAGCACCAGTGCCGCTCCCTCTTCGAGATGGTGCTGCGGGCCAGCCGCGTGCTCCTCAACGACAACCTGCGTGCTCTCAGCCGCGCGGACTATCTGCCGCAGGCCGATGAGGCAGCCGTCAAACGTGCTGCCGCAGTTCGCCAGGTGTTGGGCCCGCTGCCGCAGTCCGTGTACACGGGCGAGCTGGCACCGCGTCACTCGCTGCGCAACGAACGGCTGAGCGCGAAGGAGCGGGAGCTGCTGCAGCAAGCGGCCAGCGCGATGGACGCTGCAGCAACCAGCGAATCCGACGGATCGGGCACGGCGGACACGGCTGGCCTGGTCGACTGATGATGCCGCAGTCTGCGTCTCAAGAGGTCCAGCCCATGCCGCATCAAGCCGCCAACGACGTTGAGTCCGAAGAAAAAAAGGCTTGGGCTGCGTTCTGCGAAGCCAATCCGCAAGACGCAAAGCTCTTCGTTCGACTGCTCGCCATCCGAGGGGGCCATGTTGTGGAAGCCACCGTTCTGTGGGAACTCATGGACCACCACCGAGCGATAGGCCTCCAGATCCCCCGCACGCTGTCGGGTCAGACGCTCCAGCGCGAGTACGGCTCGCAGTTTGTGCCCACCGTGCGATCTGCCCAACGGTCCGTCGAGGCCCTTGATAGCGACGGACTCGTCGAGGTGCTGCGGACCGTGAAAAACACACCTCAGAAGCTTCGACTGATGTGGTCCGTTTTGGCTGACCAACTCAAGAGCGTAGACCCGCGCGGTCCTGGGCTAAAGCGGTAGGGCTGGAGATCGCATGGCCACGACAGCAGTCACCTCTGAGCACCTCCAATCCGCCGGATTGGCGTTTGTCATTGCATGCGATGACAACAAGCGAAGGGCGTTTGTCACTGCTTCTTGGACAACAAAAGCCTTTAAGGGTAAGGGGCGTGACGGTCGTGCCACAGCCTCGATCCGCCGGATCGGCGATGAGGGCGTGCGGTGCTGATCCAGGACCTGGCCGCGTTGACGGGCCGAGCTCAGTTCATGGCGCTGCGCAAGCGGTTGCGCGAACAGCAGATGAAGGTGCACGTCGAGATGGCCCAGGTGCTCGAGGCGAGTCGCGTGGCCGGCTCTCCGATCACTCTGGTGCGGCACCTGCCCATGAGCGGCGGCGAGCACCAGGGTTCGTGGCGGCTGCGGTGGCGCATCAAGGCCGGAGGACTGCACCGCCATGCCACCTGGGACGACCTGCAGTCCGCCCTGGGCCTGCTGCCTGGCGCGGTGCGCCGGCACTACGTATCCATGAATCGGCGCGTTGACGAACTCAACGTGCTCGACCGGCTGCTGCAAGGCAGCTTGAACCGCTGCGAGGGCTTCTTGGGCCTGGGCGGCGAATCCGATCCGTCGGATTGAGGGAGTTCAGGGCCGACTGGGGCGGCGCCCTGGTGGCACCTGATGTGTGAGTCAGTTTGCCAACCTAACAGGAGATCACAATGGCAATCGAAGCAGAAGTCACCGGCAACATGCTGGACAGTCCCACCCAGAAGCAGGTGGAGACGGCCAACGGCCCCAAGCGAATCACCCAGTTCCGGATGATGAGCGATGTGTGGCGCGATGGCGAAGACGGCCCGTACCAGGACGAGTCGCGGAGCAAGCCCGTGGCCGTGACCATCTGGAACGAGCGACTGGGCGATTCCGTCATGCAGCTGTATCGCAAAGGCATGCGCATGCTCGTCGTCGGAGACCTCCACCTGCACGTCTACGTCCCCAGTGACGAAGACCAGAACGCCGGCAAGAACGCGTACTACGAGCTGCGGTGCGACGCAGCGAAGGTGGCCCTGCTGCCGAACCGGGTCGAGCGCATCGAAATGCGCGCTCGCCAGCAGCAGGCCGAAGGCAGCGCGGCGTGAACGACGTCGATCCGGCGGATCCGCGTGGCGGCGACGTCGTGCCCGTCCAGGTGCGAGCACCGGTCGTCCGCCGGATCGAGGTTCCGCTCGCATACGGCCTCGTCGTCGTAGAGGAATGCGAGGACGGGTCGCTATGGGTCGACGGCAAGTCGATCCTGGTTGTTGGGCCGCAAGCGTCAGCCCCGAATCATCAGATCACCCCATGAAACTGTTCATCTGCGAAAAGCCCTCTCAGGCCCGCGACATCGCGCCGCACGTGGGCGCGAAGCAGCGCGGCAATGGCTGTATGACCGGCGACGGCGTGGCCGTGACCTGGTGCATCGGCCACCTGCTGGAGCAGGCCAAGCCTGAGCACTACGCGCCGGCGCTGACGTCGTGGGATCTGAACCTTCTGCCCGTGGTGCCGACGCAGTGGCACATGGACGTCAAGCCGTCGACGCGGGAGCAGTACCAGGTCGTGGCCCGTTTGCTGAAGCAAGCCCGCGAGGTGGTAATTGCAACTGACGCAGACCGCGAGGGCGAGGTAATCGCACGCGAGGTGATGCAGCTCGCTGGATACGGCGGACCGATCCGCCGCCTCTGGCTCGGCGCGCTCGACAGTGCGTCGATCCGCAAGGCCCTGGCTGGCCTGCTGCCTGACCAGAAGACGAAGCCACTGTATTTCTCCGGCATGGGCCGTGCCCGTGCCGACTGGCTGGCCGGCATGAACATGACGATGGCCTTGACCGCGGCGTTCGGCACCGGCGGCAAGGGCGGCGTCCTGCACTGCGGCCGCGTGCAGACGCCAGTGCTCGCCCTGATCGTGCGGCGCGAGCGCGAGATCCTGAACTTCAAGCCGAAGGCGCACTACGTGCTGCAGGCCTCCTTCGAGGTGCAGGGCACCTTGATTCCGATGCGCTGGAAGGCCGATGCTGCTCGCCTGGACAAGGATGGCCACTGCGTCGACCGATCCTACGTCGACGGCGTGGCCACGAAGGTGCGCGGCCGCACGGGTCGCGTCAGCCGCGTCGAGAAGACGCGCGAACGTGAGCTGGCCCCGCTGCTGTACAGCCTGGGCTCCCTGCAGCGCGAAGCCTCTGCTCGGTACGGACTCAAGGCACAGGCCGTGCTCGATGCGTGCCAGGCGCTCTACGAGACGCACAAGGCCACGACCTATCCGCGCACGGACTGCGAGCACCTGCCCGAGTCCATGGCGGGAGAGGTGCCACAGGTGCTGCAGGCGCTTCGCGCGACCGATCCGGCGTTCTCGAAGCTCATCGAGCGCGCTGTAGCTGGCAAGCCTGGCCGCGCCTTCAACGACAAGAAGGTCACGGCCCACCACGCGATCATTCCCACGGCCAATCCAACCGTGAAACTGGTCGACATGAAGCCGACGGAACGCATGGTCTACGACCTCATCCGTCGCCGCTACATCGCCCAGTTCCTGGGTGATCGCGAGTTCAATCGCACGGTGATGGACGTGGCCTGCGAGGGCGAGGCCTTCACGGCCACGGGTGAGGTCACGACGGTGCCGGGCTGGAAACTGGCCTATGCAGAACTGGACGCCGCCCGCGCGGCCGTGTCCAAACCCGATCCGGCGGATCAGGGCGAGGGCGACGGCCCGCCCATCGCCATGCCGGCGGCAGCGCAGGGCGACCAGGCCATCAATCGCAAGGCGGATACGGTAGCCACGAAGACGAAGCCGCCGAAGCGCTACACCGAAGGCACGCTCCTGGCCGCGATGGAGTCGATCGACAAGATCATCGACGACCCACGCCTCAAGAAGGTGATGCAGTCGAAGGAGAAGGCCGGCATCGGGACTGATGCAACACGCAGCTCGATCATCGAGGGACTGTTCAAGCGCGAGTACATCGCCAACGAGAAGAAGTTCATCGTGCCGACCGACAGGGGTACGGCCCTCATCGGCACCATGGAGCAGTACGCACCGGCCCTCGCGGATCCGGTGCTCACGGCCCTATGGGAGGACCAGCTGATGCAGATCGAGTCGGGCGCGCTGAAGCTTGAGGACTTCGAGCGGTCGCTGGGACAGTGGCTTGCGGATCTCATCGGGAAGATTCGCCCGCAGGCGCGGCCGCGGGTGCCACGCGCAGAGCCCACGGGACCCGTCCACGCCTGTCCGGCCTGCGGCAAGCCCATGCGGCCGCGTAGCGGCTCCACAGGCGCGTTCTGGGGCTGCTCTGCCTACCCAGGGTGCAAGACGACATTGCCGGACGCCGGCGGCCGTCCTGGCGCGCCGGCACCGCGTCCATCCGCCGGATCGCGCGCGGCGCCTGCCAGCCCGCTGAAGCCAGGTGATCCGTGCCCTTCGTGCCGCAAGGGCAGGGTGCAGCTGCGCAACCTCAAGGAGTCGGACAAGCAGTTCTGGGGCTGCAGCGAGTTCCCCGGCTGCAAGCTTTTTCAGTGGGCGCAATGAACGACAAGGTGACCACCATGAACACACATGATCCCCGTGGCTCCGCCGACTTCCCGCCGAGGATCCTGGAGCACCTGCGCCGCGTGCGCGACGAGCGCTGGGAAGACGGCCTCGGCGAATCGCTGGCCACTGATGCGCAGTCGGCTTTGAACTGGCTGCAGGCCGCAGAGGACGCGACCGAGACCTTCCGACTCACCACGGAAGAGAAGCACCAGGAAACACTCGACCTGCTCAAGGAGGCTCTGGCCTACCTGCAGCGTTTGGCCCTCAATCCCACCACGGGTCAGATGATCCGGCGGATCGAGGCCCATCTCCATGCCCCGCAGGCGCGGCTGCTGGCCAACGCCGCGTGCGAGCGGGGCGCGCTGCTGTTCAACGCGACCGGCATGCCCTACCTGGACGTCAGCCTGGTCCGCGACAAGGTGACGCTCTCGATACCGGCCAACGTCGTCAAACCGAACGACCGAGTCTTGGCCATGGCCGCGCTCATGTCTCACCTCGACGTTCCTCTGACGGTCCAGTGCTCTGCCCGATCCGTGGCAGACGTCCGCCCCGCAGCGCCAGGCGCTGGCAGGGCGCGCGGCGCGTAAGTGCTTGTCAGCAAAGGAAATCCAACGATGCACGATTCGGCACTTCGAGTACGGCGAATTTTTCGTACATGCACATAACGGGAGTTATGTGCATGCACGAACTCGACGATAAATCCACACCCCGCCGGCGCGGCCGGCCCAAGGGGAGCCGTGGCCAAGTCGAGCGTGCCGTGGGGCTTCGGTTGCACGACTTCGCGTTCATGCGCGCCGTCGCTCAGGGCGTCGCTCCCGACGCGGCCGCAGAGCGCTACATGCCGGATGGCCAGACCGATGTGCGAACCGCGAAGGCGCTCTACCGGCGGCTGATCGCTGAGGTGGTCGCCCAGCTCGACGGGTTCGCGGATGTGGCGGTCGCATCGCAGGCCGCTGCGGCGCGCCTGGCGCTGCAACTGGATGACGAAGGCGTGTCGACGCCGCGTGCGCCTTCGCTCGACGACTTCGCCGCGGAGTTCGATGCCGACGGGTTCTCTGAGCGCGAGCTGCTCGAGATGTACCAGGAACGCTATGGATCAGCCTTGGAGGCCGCTGAGAGCGTGGAGGCAAGGGTGAGGGCGCTGAACTGGCTGCAGCCGCGCCTGGCGCGCGTTCCTGGCCCTGCAGACCCGGTGACCGCCTGGCTGGGCGCTTCGGTCAGCACCGCCTTGCGCGGCGCCGGCGTGCTGCGCCTCGAGGAGCTGCTGGCCTTGCTGCGCGTGCGAGGCCGGAGCTGGTATCGACGTGTTCCCTCTATCGGTCGGGACAGGGCGCGGCGCATCGAGGCGTGGCTGTCCATGCATGAAGAGCAGTTGGGGGCCATCGTCTGGCCAGCGGCGCATCTTGCCGCGGCCGCGGCCACACTCCCCTCAATGTATGGCGCAATCAGC
>JAGOCV010000325.1 GCA_017998575.1 Burkholderiaceae bacterium | reverse complement strand
CCGTACCGTCAGCCTCGCGGAAAACCTGCTGCGCGAGCAGATGCACCCGGCCGACCAGTTCGAGGCGTTCGCCGCACTGGTCAAGGAAGGCCGCCCCATCGAAGACATTGCCGCCGACTTCGGCGTGACCCCGCTGGTGGTGCAGCGCCGTCTCAAACTCGCCAACGTCTCGCCGCGCCTGCTGGCCGACTACCGCGCCGGAGCCGTCACCCTGGAACAGTTGATGGCCCTGACCATCACCGACGACCACGCCGCGCAGGAAAGCGCGTTCTACGGTGCGCCAGAATGGCAGCGTGGCGCGTCCGCGCTGCGCGAACGCCTGACCGAACGCGAAATCGACGCCACGCATCCGCTGGTGCGCTTCGCCGGGCTGGACGCCTACACGGCGGCGGGCGGCGGCATCCGCCGCGACCTGTTCGCGGAAGGCGATGCCGGAACCTACCTGACCGACGCCACGCTGCTGGAAACGCTGGTGCGCGGCAAGCTGGATGCGCTGGCTGGGGACGTGCGCGCCGAGGGTTGGGCGTGGGTCGAAGCCGTGCCGCACATGAGCTACGCCGAGCGGCAGGCGTTCCAGAACGCACCGCGCCAGCGCCGCGAACCGAGCGCCCGCGAAGCCCGCCGCATCGCCTCGCTGCAAACCCGCCTCGACAAGATCGACACCGAACTGGAAGAAGCCTACGACGCCGAGGACGAGGACAAGACCGAAGCGCTGGAACCGCGCCGCGAACAGGTTGCCGGGGAACTGCAAGCCGTGGAGGAAGCCTTGCAGGGCTACGCCCCGGATGTGCGCGCCGTGGCCGGCGCCATCGTCACCCTCGACCGCAGCGGCGAAGCCGTGATTCATCGCGGGCTGCTGCGCGAGGCAGAAGCCAAGGCGCTGCGCACGCTGGAACGCTTGCGGCAGGGTTTCGGCAGCGCGGAAGGCGAGGCCGGGAACGACGACGAAGGCGAGGACACCGAGCAGCCCAAGGCCGCGAGCCTGTCCGACCGGCTGGCGCAGCGGTTGAGCGCGCACCGCACCGCCGCGCTGCAAATCGAAGTCGCCCGGCATCCGCAAGTCGCGCTGGCCGCGCTGGTGCATGGCATGGTGCAGAGCGTCTTGCAGGACAACCACTACGGCCACGACTTGCCGCTGGGCGTGAGCCTGAAAGTGCAAGACCGGCTGGAAGGCATGGCCCCCGACTGGCCCGAATCGCCCGCCGCCGTCGCCCTGCGCGAGTTGCAGCAGGTCGCGAGCGAAGCGCTGCCGCAGGACAGCGCCGAACTGTTCGCCGCGCTGCTGGCGATGGAGCAAGGCGAACTGGTGCGGCTGCTGGCGGTATGCGTGGCGGCGACCGTGGACGTGGTGACGCCTCGCGCCACGGCGCACCAGCCGGGCGCGGAACTGGCGCAGGCCGTGGGCCTAGACATGGCCGCATGGTGGCAGCCCACCGCAGACGGGTATTTCCAGCATGTGCCGAAGGCCGCGATTCTGGAAGCCGTGGGCGAGTTCGCACCGTCGCACGCTGCCCGGCTGGCGAAGTTGAAGAAGGCCGACATTGCCAGCGAGGCGGAACGGCTGGCCGATGGTACGGGCTGGATGCCCGCCATCTTCAACACCGAAGGCCCGGAAGCTGCGCCGCAGGAAACGCAGGCGCAGGACGCCCCGGAGGATGCCGAGGCAATGGCGGATGAACCCGCCGAGGCACTGGCCGCTTGACCCGCGCCGAAGGCAAGCGCCCCGGCCTCGACCGGGGCGCTTCGCTTGAAGGAGAAGCCCCCATGACCCGCACCACCACCAGCCGCCCGCGCATGGCGGCGATCTATGCGCCCGGCACGGTACGCGCTCGCCGCTGGCACGGCGAAGGCAACGTGCGCGGCTACCGTCCGCCTCGCGGCTGGACAGCCCGCGCCGACCTGACCGACTTGCACCCCATCACGGGCCGCGCCTTGCCGGGTGCCATGTGGTGGATTGTCGAAACCAAGGAATAACGAGCTGCACCGGCCCCAAGCCGTTCCGCCCTGGGGCCGGTGGTCGAAAATCCGGGCGCGGCGGTGGCCGCGCCCGGTTCCAGCGTCCAAAGCAAAATCGCCACGTCGCCGCCTTCGACCAGGCGGCGACGTGGCGGACGTGCAAGTGCCTTGCACGCGGTACGGCGATCGGCGCCCGCTGACGCGGGCAAGGTTTCGATGGCGCCCCGCCGCAATGGGCGGGGCTTGTGGGGCTACGCCCCGGCTTGCTGCGGCAGGTTGTGCCAAAGCGTGCCGTCCTCGACGCTGGCGGTTCGCGCTTGTACGTCACGAAGGGCGGTTCACCGACACGCCACCCGGCCTCGCTATGGAGCATTCACGCCACGCCTCAAGCCCGTCGCCGCAATCCGCGGCAAGGAGCGTTCTCGCTCGTCGTTGGGGTGTTGGCCTTGCCCGCGTCAGGGCGCAAGCCGGTGAAGCCGTCACGCGGGGATGCCGAGTCGGCCACGTCTCCATTCGGGAGCGGGCGGCCTGTGCGTCCTTGGCTTGTCGTGAATCCTGGCGAGGCAACGGCTGCGCCTTGGGCCTCATGGCCGCAACCTTCCAGCGAAAACAATTTCCCCTGCGCTGCGCGCATTCCTCGCGGGACAAATTCTTTTCGCTTCCAGGCTCTCCACGGTGTTGCGACCGCTGCGCGGTGCGGCCAGCCCATCCCCCGCCGGCCGGATCACAACAAGGACGCAATGGCGCGACCTTGTTCAACCCGAAAGGAGAAACATCATGGCTAACATCGGCACCTTCACCGCAGAGAAAGACGGCTTCACCGGCCAGCTCCGCACCCTGACCCTGAACGTCAAGGTCAAGCTGATTCCCAACGACAAGGGCGACACCGAGAACGCCCCCGACTTCCGCCTTCAGGCGGCCGGCCACGACATCGGCGCGGCGTGGAAGAAGACCAGCGAAGCCGGGCGGCCCTACGTGTCCGTATCCCTCGACGACCCTTCGTTCCCGGCGACGGTCTATGCCCGCCTGATCGAGAACGAGGACGGCACGCACGACCTGATCTGGTCGCGCAGCAAGCCCAAGGCGGCCTGACGGCCGCCCACCGCGCCCCGCCCATTGCGGCGGGGCGCCGTGCTGCTGGCGCAGCACGTCACGCCCGCGCCTACGGCGTGTCGCGTTCCTTCAACACCGCCTCAAGCTCCTGGCGCACCTGCGCCAGAAGCTGATCGGCCTTGCGCGTGCTGACGCCGGCATAGGCCAGCGTCAGCAACGTCAACGGATGCACGTCCATGACCTCGCACAGCTCGGTCAGCTTGTGCATGGTCGGGCTTTTCAAGTCGCGTTCCAGCGAACTCATGTAGGTGCGGCTGGACACGTCGGAGAACGCTTCCTGGCTCAAGCCACGCGCTTTCCTGATCGTCCGTATTGCCGTCGCCAATGAGTGTTTCGCTGTCACCAACTTGGTTTCCCCGTAAAAACCAAGATGACAGCCCATTGCACCCAATAGGGCTACAATCTAAAGTGTTCATTCCTGTTGGCCGAACCGCTTTCGTGCTTTTACGGAAATCCGCATGGGCGGATTCCGACAGAATCGGGGAACCGCGTCCGTGTCTTTCCTGGCCTGCGCAATTCCGCTTCGTAAGCGTCTGGCGATGCCATCTTGACGCAGGCGCCGTTGAGTGCTGCAGCTATGAAGAGGGTGCCAGCCAGCAGTGCGGCAAAAGCTCATCGATGCGGCTGTTGGCATGCGTGGGCAGCCGGATGAGCACGTCCTTGAGATAGGCCCAGGGATCGTGCCCATGCATCCTGGCCGACTGCAGCAGGCTCATGATCACGGCCGCACGCTGGCCGGCCAACTCACTGCCCGCAAACAGCCAGTTGCGCCGCCCCAGGGCCCAGGGACGGATCTGGTTCTCGCAATGGTTGTTGTCGATGCTCACATGGCCATCGTCCAGGTGGCGCGTGAGAGCCGTCCAGCGGTTGAGGCTGTAATCAATGGCCGCGGCGATCGCACTGCCATCGGGCACGCGCTGGCGCTCCAGCATCAGCCACACATGCATCTCCTCCCACAGGGGCCGAGCCCGTGCTTGCCGCACAGCCCGACGGTCATCGGCGTTTAATGTCCGGGCTTCGCGCTCGATCCTGTAGAACTG
>JAGOCV010000052.1 GCA_017998575.1 Burkholderiaceae bacterium | reverse complement strand
GCTCGCGCACGAAGGGGTGGCAGTTCTCCAGCACCACGCCGCCCTGGGTGGCCTTGCGGATGTGCGCGATGACGTTGCGGCTCTTGATCGGATAGCGGCGGATCAGGTCGGCCACGGGTGAGTCGACAGCGCGCTGGTGATCCACGAAATGGCGCAGGCCCTGGCCCTCGAAGAAGGCGATGCCCCAGCCGTCCGCGTGGTCGCCGGTGTTGCCGCCGCGCTGCGCGAAGCCCGCGAAGCTGAAGGTCACGTCGGTCGGCGTGTTGCAGTTCATTCCCAGCAGTTGGCACATGGCGGGATTCTCTTATGCGCGCGTTGCGGCAGCGCGCGGCGCGCGAAGCTGCCACGCCGCCACCATGGCCAGCGTGCACACGCCCGCCAGCATGAGGAAGGTTTCGTCGAAGGCGCGCAGCCGCTCGGGGCTGCTGGCCACGCGCGCCAGCGAGTCGCCGTGCACGGCCAGCCGCCATTCGAGCACGATGCCGCACAGGCTTACCCCTGCCGCACCGCCCAGCATGCGCACGAAGTTGATGGCGCTCGATCCCTGCGGGATCAGGGCCGTGTCGAGCCCGCGCATGGCGCCAAGGTTGAGCGAGGGCAGGATGAAGCCCAGTCCGATGCGGCCCAGCACGGTGAACAGCACCAGCGGCCACAGCGGCGCACCCAGTTGCAGGGTGACCATCAGCGCGAACGAGGTGGCCAGCAGCGCCAGGCCCACGCTCACCAGCAGCCAGGTGGGCTGGCGGTCGGCCATGCGACCCACCAGCGCGATGGCGACGGCGAGCACGAAACCTGCCGGCAGCAGGATGGTGCCGACGTACGACGCGGACAGGCCCAAGCCCAACTGCATGTACACCGGCAACAGGTAGGTGGAGCCGAACAGGGCGATGCCATAGATGAACGAGACGATGCTGCCCATGGCGAACGCACGGTTGTCGAACAGCGTCAGGCGCATCAGCGGCGAGCCACCCACACGCTCCTGGCGACGTTGCCAGACGACGAAGGCCACCAGCGACAGGACGGCGCCGGCCAGCAGCAGCGCGGCCGCGAGCGGCGTGCCGCCATGCAGCTCGACCAGACCGTTGAGCAGGCACAGCGTTCCGGCCGCTCCCAGCAGCAGGCCCACCCAATCCAGCGGCGCCGCCTGGCCCGCCGCCTTGCCCGGCGCCGAGTTGGGCACGAAGCGCAGCGCCAGCCAGATCGAGGCCACGCAGAACGGCACCACCATGAAGAAGATCGAGCGCCAGCCGAACAGGTCAACCAGCAGGCCGCCCACGCTGGGGCCGATGGCGGGCGCCAGCACCACGCCCATGCTGAAGATGCCGATGGCACGGCCCTGTTCGTGGGGCTGGAACGCGCGCATCACGATGATGGCGGGGATGGGCTGCACCACGCCGGCCGCCAGCCCCTCGGCCACGCGCGCGGCCAGCACCAGGCCATAGAGGTCGGACAGCCCGCCGCCCACGCCGCCCGCCAGCAGCAGCAGCATCGTGCCGACGTAGGTGCGCCGGTAGCCGAAGCGGTCGAGCAGCCACGGCGTGGTGAGCATCGAGATGGTCATGGCCACCATGAAGCCCGAGGTGACCCACTGGGCGCGCTCCTGTCCCAGATGGAAGTGATGGCTGAGGTCGGGAATCGCCACGTTCACGATGGTCGAAGACATGACCGAAGCCATGGTGCCGATCATCACGGACAGCAGCAGCAGCCAGCGGTAGCGCGGGCCGTGGCGCGCGCGCAGCGCGGGCAGCGACGAAGGATCGGGCGGGCGGGGAGCGGGTGCCGGCTGACTCATGGATCGGGGTATTGTCCTGCACGGATGCCGGCAGGCCAGGCGCACACTCCGCTGCCATGGACCCCGACCCGATGACCACCGACACCGCGCCGCCGCCCCGTGCCTACCGCTGCCAGTGCGGACGGCCGGTGTTCTTCCGCAACAGCGAATGCCTGGCCTGCCACACGCCGCTGGGCTTCGACCCCGACCATGCCCGCCTGCTGCCGCTGGCCCCGGGGCCGCAGCCCGACACCTGGCTGCCCTGGGACGAGCCTGAGGGCCGGCCGCTGCAGCACTGCGCCAACTTCCACACCGCTGCCGGCTGCAACTGGATGGTGCCGGTGCCCGAGCCCGGCGACCCGCCGCCGCCGCCCGTGGCACCGGCCGTACCGATGAACGCCGTGGCGCCCGAAGCCTCCGCACCCGAGGGTGCCGACGGCGCCGCCGCATCGGCCGCCGTGGTCGAGGCCGCCGCCACGGATCCGGCGCTGGTCGCATCGGCGCAGGCCGAACAGGCGCCGGCGATCGAGCCCGGTCACGCGCCGGTCGCGGCCGCTGGCCCGTTGTGCCGCGCCTGTGCGCTCAACCGGACCATTCCCGACCTGAGCGTCGAAGGCAACGCCGACCTCTGGCGCCGCATCGAGCTGGCCAAGCGCCGGCTGGTGTCGCAGTTGCTGCTGCTCGGACTGCCCGTGCAGTCGCGCGCGGAAGACCCCGCGCGCGGCCTTGCTTTCGACCTGCTGCGCGCCGCGCCTGGCGGCCCGCGTGTGATGACGGGCCATGCGGCGGGCGTGATCACGCTCAACGTGGAAGAAGCCGACGACGCTGTGCGCGAAAAAGTCCGCGCTGACATGCGCGAGCCCTACCGCACGCTGCTGGGCCACTTCCGGCACGAAATCGGGCACTACTACTGGGACCGACTGGTGCTGGACAGCCCGTGGCTGGAGCCCTTCCGCACGTTGTTCGGCGACGAGCGCGAGGACTACGCCGCCGCGCTGCAGCGCCACTACCAGAACGGCCCCGCGCCCGACTGGCCGCTGCGCTTCGTGAGCAGCTATGCCAGCACCCATCCGTGGGAAGACTGGGCGGAGAGCTGGGCGCACTACCTGCACATGGTGGACACGGTGGATACCGCGCGTTCGTTCGGCGTCAACGCCGCCGACGTGGATCTGGACCACGAGCCCTTCGGCCCTGCCGCGTTGTGGCAGCCCGACGCGCCCGACGCGCAAGCCTTCCTCGACTTCGTCAACGACTGGATCCGCCTCACGGCCGTGTTCAACGAACTCTCGCGCAGCATGGGCCAGCACGACTTCTATCCCTTCGTGCTGCCAGCGGCCGCGGTCGGCAAGCTGCAATTCATCCATCAGGTGGTGCAGGCCGCCCGTGCTGCACCTGCCGCGTCGTCCGTGCCGATGGCGCGGGCGCCGATGGCCGACAACATTGCGCCTGACGTGCCTGCAGCCCGGCCGACGGCCGGTTGAACGCCGCTCAGGTGGGCTGCGAGACCTTGGCGCAACGCGCGCAGATACAGGCCAGCCCGCGGGAGCTGTCGGGCAGCCGGTCCAGCGAGAGCGGATCAATGGTAGCCGTCATGCACCAGCAGGTTGCGGGTTCACCGCCAGTGATCCTGGCCGTTTCCATTGCACAGCCGTTGGCCTGCCCGCACAGGGGGCAGCGAAGCGCATCGACGTGTGGCAGAGCGGCAGGCATGCTCGCGAGTGTAGGTCTCGTCTGCGCCGGCCAGAAGAAAGCCGGCGCCCCTCGCGGGGCGCCGGCTGGCAAGCAATTTCGGCGGGGCCGGATTACTTCTTGAAGGCGTCCTTCACTTCTTCCTTGGCGTCGCCGTAGTTCTTCTGAACCTTGCCTTCCATTTCCTTGGCATGGCCCTTGGCTTCGTGCTTCTCGCTGCCGACCGCGCGGCCGACATGCTCCTGCACTTCACCGGCGGCTTCCTTGATACGGCCTGCGACTTGATCCTTGTTCATGCTGACTCCTTCACGGGTTGGTTGGGAGCCTCGATGATGGCCGGCAGCCCTGGCGCAGGCTGCCGGTGCAGGCCGGCGAACGTCGTGCGAGCCCGCCTACACCGTGTCAGCCAAGCGTATCAGCCAGCCTTCACCTTCAGTCGCCAGGCATGCAGCAGCGGCTCGGTGTAGCCGCTGGGCTGCGAGAGGCCCTTGAAGACCAGGTCGGTCGCGGCCTGGTAGGCGGCCGAGCCCTTGAAGTTCTTGGCCATCGGCCGGTACAGCGGGTCGCCGGCGTTCTGCTTGTCCACCACGGCGGCCATACGCTCGAAGGTCTTCGTCACCTGCGCCTTCGTCACCACGCCGTGGAGCAGCCAGTTGGCCACGTGCTGGCTGGAGATGCGCAGCGTGGCGCGGTCTTCCATCAGTCCCACGTTGTGGATGTCGGGCACCTTGGAGCAGCCGATGCCTTGGTCGATCCAGCGCACGACGTAGCCCAGGATGCCCTGGATGTTGTTGTCGAGCTCTTGCTGCTTCTCGTCATCACTCCACGTCGGCTGCGCCACCACGGGAATGGTCAGCAGGTCCGCCAGCAGCGCATCGCGCAGCTTGTCGGCATCCTGCTTCGCCAGTTCCTTCTGCACCGCGAACACGTCGACCTGGTGGTAGTGCATGGCGTGCAGCGTGGCCGCGGTAGGACTGGGCACCCAGGCGGTGTTGGCACCCGCCTTGGGGTGGCCGATCTTTGCCTTCAGCATCTCGGCCATGAGGTCGGGCATCGCCCACATGCCCTTGCCGATCTGGGCACGGCCCGACAGGCCCATCGACAGACCCACCAGCACGTTGCTCTTCTCGTAGGCTGCAATCCAGGCCGACGACTTCATGTCGCCCTTGCGCAGCACCGGGCCGGCCTGCATGCAGGTGTGCATCTCGTCGCCCGTGCGGTCGAGAAAACCCGTGTTGATGAAGGCCACGCGGCTGGCGGCGGCGGCGATACAGGCCTTGAGGTTGACGCTGGTGCGGCGCTCCTCGTCCATGATGCCCAGCTTGACGGTGCTGTCGGGCAGACCCAGCAGCTTCTCGACGCGGCCGAACAGTTCGGCCGCGAAGGCCACTTCGGCCGGGCCATGCATCTTGGGCTTGACGATGTAGACCGAGCCCTTGCGCGAGTTGCGGATGCCGGCTTTGCCCTGGCCTTGCAGGTCGTGCAGCGCGATGGTGGTCGTCACCACGGCGTCGAGGATGCCTTCCGGAATCTCGCGCTCCACACCCTCGCCGTCCTTCCAGAGAACGGCCGGGTTGGTCATGAGATGGCCCACGTTGCGCACGAACATGAGCGAGCGGCCATGCATGCGCACTTCGCCCTTGCCCCCGGGTGCCGTGTAGAGGCGGTCGGCATTGAGGCCGCGCGTGAAGGTGCTGCCGCCCTTGCTCACCTGCTCGGTCAGCGTGCCTTTGAGGATGCCCAGCCAGTTGCGGTAGCCCAGGATCTTGTCCTCGGCGTCGACGGCGGCCACCGAATCTTCGAGGTCGAGGATGGTGGAGAGCGCGGCCTCGACGACAAGATCGGCCACGCCGGCCGGATCAGTCTTGCCGATGGCGTGGGCCTTGTCGATGCGGATGTCCAGGTGCAGGCCGTTGTGCACCAGCAGCACGCCGCTGGGCGCGGCGGCGTCGCCCTGGTAGCCGACGAACTGCTTCGCGTTCCTGAGCTTCGTGGTGCTACCGTCCGCCAGCGTGACGACGAGAGCACCGCCCTTGACGGCGTAGGCCGTCGAATCGATATGCGAACCCGAAGCCAGCGGCGCCGTGCGGTCGAGCACGTAGCGCGCGTACTCGATGACCTTGGCTCCGCGCCGGGGGTTGTAGCCCTTGCCCTTCTCGCAGCCGCCTTCTTCGCTGATCGCATCGGTACCGTAGAGCGCGTCGTACAGGCTGCCCCAGCGCGCGTTGGCCGCATTGAGCGCATAGCGCGCGTTGAGAATGGGCACCACCAGTTGCGCGCCGGCCTGCGTGGCCAGTTCGGCATCGACATTCTTCGTGGTGGCACGGGCGCCTTTGGGTGCCTTCACCAGGTAGCCGATCTGCTCCAGGTAGGCCCGGTAGGCCTTCATGTCGGCGATGGGGCCCGGGTGGGCCTCGTGCCATTGGTCGAGGGCCGTCTGCAGCCGATCGCGCTCGCCCAGCAGATCGATGTTCTTCGGCGCGAGATCGGCCACGATGGCGTCGAAGCCTTTCCAGAATTTCGCGCTGTCGACGCCGGTGCCCGGCAGGACCTCGTCTTCGATGAAGCGGTACAGCGACGTGGCGACTTGCAGGCGATGCAGCGGCGTGCGGGCGGTGGCGGACATGCGGAAACCTCGTGATGGCCAGATGGATGGATCGATGCGCGCGATGGCTGCGGCACCAGCGTGAAGCGTGCCAGCTTTGCGCCCTCGCGCGCGTCAGGACCACACTTTATTTGATACTGGAAAGGCAATTAATCGCCACGATCGCGATTGATCCGTGACAAAACAGGATGTAATCTGCCGCGCATGGACAAGCTCAAGCAGATGGAATCCTTCGTTTCGGTGGCCATGCGCGGCAGCCTGACGGCGGCGGCACGCGCCGAGGGCGTGGCGCCGGCGATCATGGGCCGGCGACTGGACGCCCTGGAAGAGCGCCTGGGCGTCAAGCTGCTGGTGCGCACCACGCGGCGGCTGTCGCTCACGCACGAAGGGACGGCCTTCCTGGAAGATTGCCAGCGTGTGCTGGCCGACGTGGCCAGTGCCGAAGCCAGTGTGTCGGCCGGTGGCGTGAAGGCCAGCGGGCACCTGCGCATCACGGCGCCTGCCGGCTTCGGCCGCCGTCACGTGGCGCCGCTGGTGCCGCGCTTTCGCGAGCAGCACGCCGAGGTGACGGTCTCGCTCAACCTCAGCGACCGCGTGACCGATCTGGCGGCCGAGGGGTTCGACTGCGCCGTGCGCGTGGGTGATCTGCCCGACTCGTCCCTGGTGAGCATGCGGCTGGCCGACAACCGCCGGCTGTGCGTTGCCACGCCCGCCTACCTGGCACGGCGCGGCCGGCCTGCGCACCCTTCCGAGCTGGCGCGCCACGACTGCCTCACGCTGTCGAGCGACGCCTCGCAGACGCGCGGCTGGGCGTTCCGGGTGCCGCGCGAGGGCGGCGGCACCGAGGTGGTGTATCTGCGCCCGGACGGACCGCTCGACTGCTCCGACGGCCAGGTGCTGCACGACTGGTGTCTGGCCGGCCACGGCATCGCCTGGCGCAGCACGTGGGAGGTGGAGGCCGAAGTGGCCGCCGGCCGCCTGGTCGCGCTGCTGGAAGACTTCGCCGCCCCGCCCAACGGCATCTACATGCTGGTGCCGGGCGCGAAGCACCTGCCGCTTCGCGTGCGGCTGTGGATCGACTTCCTGCGGCATCATTACAGTCAGCCCGGCTTCTGGACCACGCGAAATGCCGACGCCGGCTCTCCCACGACGACACCACAACGCACGCCATGACGCTCGAAGCCCTGCTCGCCTATGCCCACATCCTGGCCATCCTCACGATGGTGGTCTTCCTCGCCAGCGAGGCTGCGCTGTGCCGGGCGCAATGGCTCAACGCGGCAGTCGTCGAGCGCCTGGCAAAGATCGACATGGTGTACGGCGCAGCCTCGGTGGCGGTGCTGCTCACCGGGCTGGCCCGCGTGTTCTGGGGCGCCAAGGGCACGGCGTTCTATGGCACGAACTGGCTGCTGCACACCAAATTCGCGCTGTTCGTGGTGATCGCGCTGTTGTCGATCAAGCCCACGATCACCTTCATCCGCTGGCGCCGCGAACTGCGCGCCACCGGCCAGTTGCCGGACGGCGGCGCGATCGAGCGCATGCGCAGGCTGGTGATGATCCAGGCCCACCTGCTGCCGCTCATTCCGCTGGCGGCGGTCTTTCTCGCCCGGGGCTTCGGCGGCAAATAAGCGAAGTGCCCCGGCAGCCGGGGCCCGCCGCCCGCTGGTTCAGCCTTTTTTCTTGCGCTCCATGCAGGACTTCATGGCCTCGCGGTAGGCATCGTCGGCCTTGCCCTTGGCTTCCTTGTTGCAGGCGTTGAGCCGCTTGAGGTGCCGGGGATCGGGTTTGGACGCGTCCTGTGCGTGAGCCGTGCCGAGGGTCAGCAGCAGTGCCGAGACAAGCGCGGTGGCGAAGATCTTCATGTCTTGATGGTTCCTGAAACCGGGCCGCGCGGCGGCCCTGGTGGGGTGGGTCGGAGGGATCAGGCGGTTTTCTTGAGGCAACCGCTCATGAACTTCTTGCGATCGTCGCCTTTCATGTCGCCGGCCTGCTGGTTGCAGGCCTTCATCTTGTCCTGCTGCGTCGCGGGTTTGGCGGAAAGGCATTGCTTCATGAACGCCTTGCGGTCGTCGCCCTTCTTGCCGTCGGCCTGCTGGTTGCAGGCGACCATTTTCTCCTGCTGGGCCGTTTTCGGCTTGGCGTCTTCTGCCGCGTGGGCCGGGGTGAACAACGAAAAGGCGAGCGCTGCGGCCGCCAGCAAGGGCAGGGTGTTCTTCATGGCATATCCCGTTGTTGTGAGTTGAAGGACGCCCGCGTGAGCGGGCCCTGCCACCATAACGCGGGGCGGCTGCGGCACGATGACCGCAGGTCGGACCGTAAAATCCCGCCCCATGCTCCTCGTCCAACAAGAACTGCTCGCGGCGCTGGCTGCCGAGCTGGAAAAGCTGTCGCCCGGCGCCGGTGCGCGCGCAGCCTTCGAATCGCCCAAACAGGCCTCGCACGGCGATCTGGCCTGCACCGCGGCCATGCAGCTGGCCAAACCGCTCAAGGCCAATCCGCGCCAGTTGGGCGAGGCGCTGCGCACCGCGCTGCTGGCCACGCCCGCGTTCGCCCGCTGGGTCGATGCGCTGGAGATCGCCGGTCCCGGCTTCATCAACATCCGGCTCAAGCCCTCCGCCAAGCAGCAGGTAGTGACCGAGGTGCTGCAGGCTGGAGAGCGCTTCGGCTGGCAGCCCGACAACGGCAAGCGCGTGCTGGTCGAGTTCGTCTCGGCCAACCCCACGGGACCGCTGCACGTGGGCCACGGCCGCCAGGGCGCGCTGGGCGACGCGATCTGCAACCTCTACGAGACCCAGGGCTGGAACGTCTGGCGCGAGTTCTATTACAACGACGCGGGCGTCCAGATCCAGACGCTGACCCACTCCACGCAACTGCGTGCCAAGGGCTTCAAGCCGGGCGACGAGTGCTGGCCGACCGACCCGGACAATCCGGCCAGCAAGGCTTTCTACAACGGCGATTACATCCAGGACATCGCCGACGACTTTCTTGCGAAGAAGACCGTCAAGGCCGACGACCGCGAGTTCACCGCGTCGGGTGACGTGGACGATCTCGATTCGATCCGCCAGTTCGCCGTCGCCTTCCTGCGCCGCGAGCAGGATCTGGACCTCAAAGCCTTCCAGGTGCGCTTCGACAACTACTACCTGGAGTCGAGCCTCTACACCTCGGGCCGCGTCGAAGCCGCCGTGAAGAAACTCCAGGAGGCCGGCAAAACCTACGAGCAGGATGGTGCGCTGTGGCTCAGGTCCACCGACTACGGCGACGACAAGGACCGCGTCATGCGCAAGCAGGACGGCACGTACACCTACTTCGTGCCCGACGTGGCCTACCACATCGCCAAGTGGGAGCGTGGCTTCACCAAGGTGGTGAACATCCAGGGCACCGACCACCACGGCACCATCGCGCGGGTGCGCGCCGGCCTGCAGGCGGCCGGCGTCGGCATTCCCGAG
The DNA here is from genome assembly GCA_017998575.1 of Burkholderiaceae bacterium. The sequence continues at coordinate 6,782 of JAGOCV010000052.1, read as the reverse complement.
GGCTACCCCGACTACGTGCTGCACACCATGGTGCGCGTGATGCGCGGCGGCCAGGAGGTGAAGATCAGCAAGCGCGCGGGCAGCTACGTCACGCTGCGCGACCTGATCGAGTGGACCAGCAAGGACGCGGTGCGCTTCTTCCTGCTCAGCCGCAAGCCCGATACCGAATACGTGTTCGACATCGACCTCGCGCTGGCCCAGAACAACGACAACCCGGTGTACTACGTGCAGTACGCACACGCCCGCATCCGCTCGGTGCTGGCCGCCTGGGCCGAGAAGGACGGCGGCGACGTGGCCACACTGGCCGGCGCCGACCTGTCGCCGCTGACCAGCGAGCCGGCCCAGGCCCTGATGCTGGTGCTGGCGCGCTATCCCGCGATGCTCGCCTCGGCGGCGCAGGACTTCGCGCCGCACGACGTCACCTTCTATCTGCGCGAACTGGCCGCGGCGTACCACAGCTACTACGACGCCGAGCGCATCCTGGTGGACGACGAAGCCGTCAAGCGCGCCCGCCTGGCCCTGGTCGCCGCCTGCGCCCAGGTCCTCCACAATGGCCTGTCCGTGCTGGGCGTTTCGGCGCCCGCCAAAATGTGAGCCCTCACGATTGAACCACCGGATCGACATGAAACAGCATCAGCGCGGCGGAACCATCATCGGTTTCATCATCGGCGTCGTCGTGGGACTGGGCGTGGCCCTGGCCGTGGCCGTGTACGTCACCAAGGTCCCCATTCCCTTCGTCAATAAGAACCAGCCGGTCACGCCCGAGCAGGACGCCGCCGAGGCCCGCCGCAACCGCGACTGGGACCCCAATGCGCCGCTGGGCGGCCGTCCGCGTGCGGCCACGACGCCCTCCGCCCCGGCGGCTGCGGCCAGTGCGCCGGCGACCCCGGGTGCCGCCGCCCTGCCGCCTGCCGTCTCGGGCGGCCCCGGCACGGCCCCGTCCGCACCGCCGGCCGCATCGGCCGACCCGCTGGGCGATCTGGCCAAGGCCCGCGCGGCCGGTGCCGATCCGTTCCGCTACTTCGTGCAGGCCGGCGCCTTCCGCACCTCGGACGACGCCGAGTCGCAGCGCGCCCGCATCTCGCTGATGGGTGTCGAGGCCCAGGTCACAGAACGTGATCAGGCCGGACGCACCGTCTACCGCGTGCGCACCGGTCCGTTCGAGCGCAAGGAAGATGCCGACCGCATGAAAGAGCGCCTCGAAAGCAATGGCCTCGAAGCCGCGCTCGTGCGCGTGCAGCGCTGAACGGTCGTCCCGCCCGCCCAGGCGGCGGGAACTCCCGCCAGGCGCGCGGCTCTGTACGTTTCCAGGAGAAAAAATCAATGAAACGCCGTGAATTTTCCGTTGGCGCCGCATCCACGCTGGCCGCCTCCTTCGTCGCCACCCCGGCGCTCGCCCAGGGCTTCGTGCCGCAGCGCGGCGCCGATTACCTGCCGCTGGAAAAGCCCGTCTCCGTCGAAGCCGCGCCCGGCCGTGTCGAGGTGGTGGAGTTCTTCTGGTACAGCTGCCCGCACTGCAACGCGTTCGAGCCCATGTTTGAGCAGTGGAAGCAGCGCCAGCCCGCACACGTGGCCGTCAAGCGCGTGCCCGTGGCGTTCCGCCCTGATTTCGAGCCGCAGCAGCGCCTGTTCTATACGCTGGAGACGTTGGGCAAGCTCGACGAACTGCACAGCAAGGTGTTCATGGCCATCCACGTGGAACGCCAGCAGATCTCGCGCCCCGAACCCATCATCGCCTGGGCCGAAAAGCAGGGTCTGGACAAAGCCAAGTTCACCGAGGTCTACAACTCGTTCAGCGTGGTCAGCAAGGCCAAGCGCGCCACCCAATTGCAAAACGAGTACAAGGTCCAGGGCGTGCCGTCGCTGGGCATCGCGGGCCGTTTCTACACCGATGGCACCGTGGCCAAGGGCATGCCGCGAGCGCTGCAGGTGACGGATTACCTGGTGGCCGAGATTCACAAAGGCCGCTGACCGGCCGCCCCTCCGGGATTCGAGCTGTCAAGAAACCAGCCCGCTTCGGCGGGCTTTTTTCATGTCTGGCAATAGCTCACGGGGCTACAATCCCTGCAAGATTCATGCCGATATGAAAAACTTTCCTTCACCGATCCTGGCCTTGCTGGCGGCGCTGTGCCTGTCGGTCCCGGCCCACGCCGAGCGCGCCGACCGCGACAAGCCCATGAACATCGAGGCCGACTCGCTGCGCTATGACGACATCCGGCAGACCAGCGTGTTCACCGGCGACGTGGTGCTCACCAAGGGCACGATCATCATCCGCGGCGCGCGGCTGGAAGTACGCCAGGACTCCGGCGGCTACCAGTACGGCACCGTCACGGCTGCTGCCGGCCAGTTGGCCTACTACCGCCAGAAGCGCGACAACCTCGACGAATTCATCGAGGGCGAATCCGAAGTCATCGAATACGACAGTCGCGCCGACAACGTGAAGTTCATCCGCCGCGCCGAGCTGCGCCGCCTGCGCGGCGGCACTGCGGTCGACGAAATCACCGGCAATCTCATCACCTACGACAACGGGACCGACGTGTTCACGGTCAACGGACGCCCGCCCGCCACGGCCGGCACGCCCGCCGCGCCCGGTGGCCGCGTGCGTGCCGTGCTGACGCCGCGCGGTACCGCGGGCAGCCCGGCGCCTGCACCGGCCGCGCCCGGCACGCCGCTGCGCCCCAGCACCACCCTCGGCGGAGAACGCCGGTGAGCGAAGACACGACGCAAGCCGCCGGCTCCGCGGCGGCGGCTCCCGCCATGGCGCCTGCTGGCGCTGCAGGCGGCCGCCTGGAGGCACTGCACCTGCAGAAGGCCTATGGCAGCCGCAAGGTGGTCAAGGATGTGTCGCTGGCCGTGCAGAAAGGCGAAGTCGTCGGCCTGCTCGGCCCCAATGGTGCCGGCAAAACCACGTCGTTCTACATGATCGTGGGCCTGGTGCGCGCCGACGCGGGCGACATCCGCATCGATGGCGAGCCCGTGGCCCACATGCCCATCCACCGGCGCTCGCGCATGGGCCTGTCGTACCTGCCGCAAGAGGCTTCGATCTTCCGCAAGCTCAGCGTGGCCGAAAACGTGCGCGCCGTACTGGAGTTGCAGCTCTACCAGGAAGGTCCGCAGGCGGGCCGTCCGCTCGACCGCACCGAGATCGAGCGCCGCCTGGCCGAACTGCTGCGCGACCTGCGCGTGGACCACCTGGCCGACTCGCCGGCCATCGCCCTCTCGGGCGGCGAGCGCCGCCGCGTGGAGATCGCCCGTGCGCTGGCGACGCAGCCGCGTTTCATCCTGCTGGACGAGCCCTTTGCCGGCATCGACCCGATCGCGGTGATCGAAATCCAGCGCATCATCGGCTTCCTCAAGTCACGCGGCATCGGTGTACTCATCACCGACCACAACGTGCGCGAAACGCTGGGCATCTGCGACCACGCCTTCATCATCAGCGACGGCCATGTGCTGGCGCAGGGCACGCCGGCCGAGATCGTCAACAACGCCGAGGTGCGCCGCGTGTACCTGGGCGAGCATTTCCGGATGTAGCCATGGGGCCAGAAGCAAATGTTCGGCCGAGCGCTGACCGCGTAGCGGTCACGTCCCGGCTCGGCCGGCGCCCGGCGCGAGCGGCTCCCCCGGGGGGCCGCGAACCACACGCAGTGGGGAGCGTGGGGGCTTCATGAAGCAGGGTTTATCCCTCCGCATCTCGCAGCATCTGGCGCTCACGCCGCAGTTGCAGCAGTCGATCCGTCTGCTGCAACTGTCCACGCTCGAACTCAGCCAGGAAGTCGAGCAGATGCTCGACGAGAACCCCTTCCTCGAAGCCGAGCCCGACGACCTGCCGGCACCCGAGCCGATGCAGGCGGACAGCACCCGTGTCCGCGACGACGACGGCGGCAGCGATGCCGGCGGCGACGGCCTGGGCGAGGACGCCGCCGCGCCCGCCGACCCGGTGGCCGAGCTCGAATCGAGCTGGGAAGGCGATGGCAGCAGCGACACGCTGATCGAGGACGGCGAGTGGGGCAACGACCAGCCGGCGCGCAAGAACGGCTCGTCCGACGACGACTCGGTCGATGCCATCGACCTGGCGCGCGGCCATGAATCCCTGCCCGACCACCTGCACCGCCAGGCGCTGGCGCTGCGACTGTCCGAGGAAGACCGCGCGGCGTTGCGCTACCTGATCGAATCGCTCAACGACGACGGCTATCTGGAAGACAGCCTCCAGTCGCTGGCCGAGGGCCTGGCCGGCGGCGACGACCTCGAGACAATCGAGGAGCTGGTCCACCACTTCACCGTGGCCCTGCGGCTGCTGCAGAGCCTGGAGCCCGCCGGCGTGGGCGCGCGCGACCTGGGCGAGTGCCTGTCGCTGCAGTTGCGCACGCTGACCGACGATGTGGCGCCCGCCGCGCTGCGGACGACGGCGCTGGCCCTCTGCGCCCAGCCGCTGGAGCTGCTGGCCCGGCGCGATGTCAAGCGTCTGGCCCACCTGAGCGGCGAGACCGAGGCCGCGGTGCGGCAGGCCATGGCACTGGTGGCGACGCTCGAGCCCAAGCCGGGCCGCCGCTTCGTCGACGTCGAGCGCAACATCATCGTGCCCGACGTCATCGTGGTGAAGACCGGCCGCGGCGCCAACGTGAAGCTTCGCGTGCAGCTCAACGCCGACGTGATGCCGCGCCTGCGCGTGCACGACATCTATGCCGGCGCGCTCAAGTCGCACAGGGGCGAGGGCCATCAGGCGCTGCAGCAACGGCTGCAGGAGGCGCGCTGGTTCATCAAGAACATCCAGCAGCGCTTCGACACCATCCTGCGCGTGTCCAGTGCCATCGTCGAGCGGCAGAAGAACTTCTTCGTGCATGGCGAGCTGGCCATGCGACCGCTGGTGCTGCGCGAGATCGCCGACGAACTCGGCCTGCATGAATCCACCATCAGCCGCGTGACCACGGCCAAGTACATGGCCACGCCGTTCGGCACGTTCGAGCTCAAGTATTTCTTCGGCTCGGCGCTGGGCACCGAGACCGGCGGCAACGCATCGTCCACCGCCGTGCGCGCGCTCATCAAGCAGTTCGTCTCGGCCGAGAGCGCCAGGAAGCCGTTGTCGGACAACCAGATCTCCGAGATGCTCAAGGAGCAGGGCATCGAATGCGCGCGCCGCACCGTCGCCAAGTACCGCGAGGCGCTGCGCATCGCACCGGCCAACCTGCGCAAGGCGCTGTGACGCCGCACCCACCCTTTTCCGTTTTCCTGGCATCCCCGTGAGTTCATCCCTGCGCCTCTTCCTTCCCTGCGCCGCTGGCGTCGAGCCCTGGCTGGCTGACGAGGTGCATGCGCTCACCGGCCTGGCGGGCGACGACCTGCTGGTGGGCCGCGGCGGTGTGCTGCTGGCGGCCAGCTGGCGCCATGCGCTGCAGCTCAACCTGCACAGCCGGCTGGCCCAGCGCGTGCTGGTGCGGCTGGCCGAGGCACCGTACCGGCAGGAGCAGGACCTGTACGAGATCGCCTCGGGCATCGCCTGGGAGATGTGGTTCACCACGCGCCAGACCTTCAAGGTCGAGGTGACGGCACAGCACAGCCCGCTCAAGAGCCTGAACTTCGCCGCGCTGCGCATCAAGGATGCCGTGGCCGACCGCTTCCGCCACAAGTCGGGCGTTCGGCCCGACGTCGAGACGCGCTGGCCCGACGTGCGCGTGCACCTGCACCTGACCGCCGAGACCGCCACGGTCTACCTGGACACCTCGGGCGAGCCGCTGTTCAAGCGCGGCTGGCGCGAGGACAAGGGCGATGCGCCGCTCAAGGAAACGCTGGCCGCCGCCATGCTGGCCGCCAGCGGCTGGAGCGAGCCCGGCGGCGGCGCCTCGCAGGGCGTGCCGCTGTACGACCCGTGCTGCGGCAGCGGCACCATCGCCATCGAGGCGGCGCAGATTGCCTGCGGTATTGCGGCCGGCAGCCTGCGCCGCTTCGGCTTCGAGAAGCTGCTGCCGTTCCAGGCCCATGTGTGGGACGCTCTGCGCGCCGAGGCCCGCGCGGCCGAACATGCCCCCTGCGCGCCGGTCTTCGGCAGCGACGTGGCGCACCGCATGGTCGATTTCGCCCAGCGCAACGCCGAGCGCGCGGGCGTGGCGCAGGTCGTGCAGTTGCGCGGCGGCGATGCGTTGCAGCGCATGCCCCCCACGGAAACACCCGGCACGATGCTGCTCAACCCGCCCTACGGCGAGCGCATCGAGGCTGCCGGCGTGGCCGGGCGCGGCGCGCGCCCGCAGGTGGGCCGCGAGCAGGCCCAGGTAGACGACGGCGGTGAATTCTTCAACCGCCTGGCCTCGCACTGGAAGAAGCATTACGCCGGCTGGACGGCGTGGATGCTCACACCCGACATGAAGCTGCCTTCGCGCATGCGCCTGAAGGAATCGCGCCGCGTTCCGATGTGGAACGGGCCCATCGAATGCCGGCTGTTCCGCTTCGACATGGTCCGGGGTGCGGCACGCGATTCCCGCACGCCAACGCCCGAGCAAGGCTGAAATGAAGGCGCCGGCCGTGGTGGTGATCGACACCAATGTCGTGCTGGACCTGTTCGTGTTCGACGACCCCGCCGCCGCCGCGTTGCGCGACGCACTGGCCGACGGCCGGCTGTCATGGCTGGCCACCGCCCCCATGCGCGACGAGCTCGCGCGCGTGCTGGGCTATCCGCAGATCGTGCAGCGCCTGATGCGCCGTGGCCTGGTGGCCGAGGCGGTGCTGGCGCATTTCGATCGCGGCACGCGTGTTGTCGACACCGCGGCCCGCGCACCCTTCGTGTGCAAGGA
>JAGOCV010000051.1 GCA_017998575.1 Burkholderiaceae bacterium | reverse complement strand
GTGCTGGCCTGGGCTGCGCGCGAAGGCCAGGACGACGCGGCCGTCGTCGCGCGGCGCCAGTTGTTGCTCGACATCGCGCCGCCCCCGCCGGATCTGTCGGTGCAGGTGGCGCCGCCGGGCGATGTGGCCCGCATCGCATGCGACGTGGCTCGCGAGCAGGGCTGCGGCCTGCTGGTGGCTGGCGTGGCACGCAACGAGGCGCTGGGCCGCTTCCTGCTGGGCTCGACCGCCGAGCGGCTGGCGCGGCTCTCGCCCGAACCGCTGCTGGTGGTGCGCGAACGCTGCCGCGCCGCCTATGGCCGCATCGTGGTGGCGACGGATTTCTCGCCCGCCTCGGCGCACGCCGTGCGCACTGCCGCCCGGCTTTTTCCGGCGCAGGAGCTGCTGCTGTTCCATGCCAGCGGAAATCCATTGCCATCCGACCGGCACGGCGATGACGCCAGCGCGCGCCACTCGGCCGCCAGTGAAGGGGCGCACGAGGAATTCGCGCGCTTCGTGGCCGGGATCGGCCTGCCCGGCACGCTTCGCGTGAGCACGCGCGTGCAGACCGGCTCGCTGGAGGGCGCCCTCACACGACACGTGCGCGAGCACGGGTCCGATCTGGTGGTGATCGGCAGCCGCGGACGCAGCGGCCTGCTCGGCACCCTGCTGGGCAGCACGGCCGAGCGCATGCTCGACTGGCTGCCGTGCGACACCCTCCTGGTGCGCGCGTCCTAATAGCGCAGGTCGAACTTCACCGACGGTGGACGAGGCCTGGGCCGGGCCGAAGCGGCCTGTTTGCTGGGCCACCATGCGCTGGAGAAGAGATGCGTCAGGCGGATGTCGCCGGGCAGGGGCGAGACCTGGTGCTCCCAGGGCCATGCGGCCCAGGCGCGGCGCGGGAGCATCGTCATCGCACCCGTGCGACTGCCGCTCAGGTACTCGTTCATCACGTGGGTGAAGACGCGTGGGCCGGTCAGCTCCAGAGTGAAGAAGGCATGCTGGCTGGCGGCTTGCAGTTCCGTGCGGGAGAAGCGCGATACGAAGTAGCGGATCCGGTCGACCAGCATGGCCAGCGCGGGGTGGCCAGGCGGCGCGCAGAACGCCCACTGCGCCAGCTGGTGCGGAATGCAGAAGCGCTGCAGGTATCCCGCGAAGCCTTGAGGCCAGTCGGTGGGCACCATCTCCGGGCAGACCACCATGGCCTCCTGCGAGAGATCGACGTAATCATGCAGCGGCGCGCGGCAGACCGTGTCCACATCCACGTACAGTCCGCCCAGCTCATGCACGGCGACGTAGCGGAACAGGTCGGCCCGCTGCACTGGCAGCGGCAGCGCGTCATACACGGCGACCAGCCCCGGCATCGCGGAGGCCACCAGATCGCGACATGCCGCGTCGTCGAAAAACAGGTATTCGTAGTCAGGATGCGAGGCCATCCAGCCGTCGCGCAGATCCTGCTGGATGGCCGGATCGCGCTGGGTCTGGATGATGCGGCGTGGGATGGGCATGGCCGCGCGAGCTTATCGCAGGCCGCCCGTGCCGTCAGGCCTGGCGCAGCGCGGCGCGCAGTTGCTCGCCCACCTCGGGCCGGGCTGCGAACGGATCGGGCGGTTGCTGGCCGTCCACGATGGCCTGCATGCGCTCGCGCACGTTGCCCAGCGCCTGCGGGTGGCTGTAGATGTAGAAGCGCTCCTCTGCCACGGCGCCGAACACGAGCCGCGCCACGTCGGCCGCGCTCACGCGACCGCTGGCCACGGCCTTGTCGGTCATCGCCTGGCTGACCCGCTGGCTGCGCGTGGGCGCGGCCGCATCGCCGTGCCGGTTGCGTTCGCTACGGCCGATGCCGGTGGGCACGAAGTACGGGCACAGCACGCTGGCGCCGACCTGGTCGGTGACGAGGCGCAGATCCTGGTAGAGGGTCTCGGTCAGGCTCACCACCGCGTGCTTGCTCACGTTGTAGACGCCCATGTTGGGTGGCGTCAGCAGGCCGGCCATGCTGGCCGTATTGACGATGTGGCCGCGCCACCCCGGGTCTTTCGCGGCGGCGGCCAGCATCATGGGCGTGAACAGGCGCACCCCGTGGATGACGCCCCACACGTTCACGCCCAGCACCCATTCCCAGTCGCTGACGGAGTTCTCCCAGATCAGCCCGCCCGATCCCACGCCCGCATTGTTGAAGACCAGGTGCGGCGCGCCGAAGCGCGCCTGCACGTCGTGCGCGAGCCGCTGCATCTGCGTGGCGTCCGAGACGTCGACGCGACGTGCCAGCACCTGTGCGCCGGCGGCGGTCAGCTCGGCCTCGGCGGCGGAGAGTGCGTCCTGCTGCACGTCCACCAGCACGAGGTTCATGCCGCGCGCCGCGCCGATGCGGGCGCATTCGAGACCGAAGCCCGAGCCTGCGCCGGTGAGTACGGCGGTGCGCCCGTGAAATTCAGGAATCAATTTGTGTTCATCCTCGTGTTGCTGTCGTGCCTTGGCGATCGCACGGGCGGACGAGTCGTTCTCTCGTTGACCACACGCACATTCTCCGGACCCACAGCCCGGGCCTGTTCCTCGAGCCGGGCGCGGACGTCGCGGTGAAGGGATTGTTGTAGCGTCTGGTAGTGAGGATCGTTGTCGCCATTGTGATAGTGGGATATCCAGGGAATCCTGCCATCGTTGTACCGGGCCAGCACGGCCATCACCTTCACGAGCGCCTGATAGGCCGGCGCGTCGTCGAGCCGCACCCGGCCCTGCTCGAACAGCGTGAGCGGATCCGGCGGCTGGATGCTGGAGTCCACCAGTGCCGCCCAGCCACGCGTTTTGTCGAGGATGTCGGCCATGGCCAGATCCTTGAGCTGCTGCAGGTCTTCGCTGTCGATGCTCATGCCCGCCCCGATCAGGCTGAACAGCCGCATTGCCTCGACATTGGCTTTCTTGGCTCTGGCGGCCGGATCCTCGGCGAGCATATTGAGTCGTTCTTCCTCGAAGATTTTCTTCACCCAGCTCGAACGCGCCGGTGTCAGGACGACGGTCTGTTCGCGGCGGATGCCGCGCCGGCCGCCACCGGGATGGCGCTGGGTCAGTTCCTGTTCTGGCTCTTGCAGCGCATTCGCCAGGTTGGCGAATTGCGAACCGACCGTCTCCCGCAGGCCCTGGCCGTTGCGCCGGACGTCGGGACCCGTGCCTATCGAATTGGGAAAGCTCCTGTACTGGAACATCAAGGCGCTGCCCGCCACGAACGAGAGGAAGGCGTTCGTCTTCTCTTCACTGAATTTTTCGTGCGCCGCATACACCGATGCCATGGTGACTAGCGCATTGGTGTTGATGAACAGTGCATTGCGAGGCGCGTTGGCCCCTCCGGTACCGATCAGGTTGGCGATCAGCGGACCAAAACCCGGCCAGCGGATCTTCCAGTCGACTTCGGCCCCGGGGGGCCGGCGGGCTCCGTCGCTGCGATGGCGGAACGCGTGCTCCCCGCCGTTCTTTGCCTTGAGATCGCGCTCCTCGAAGACATGCGGCAGGTAGATGTTGGCGTAATCGTCGAAGACCTCCCCGACCATGTTCAGGACGGAATTGATCGCCTCCTGGTTCCAGTGGACTTTGTGGTCCGACGTATTTTCAGAGGACCAGGCTCCCGTTCCGGACATCGGAGCGAGCTTGCCCTGCAGGTAACCGACGAGTGTCTGCTGAACGCCATAGATGCCCGCGTTCAGCCGCAGCGCCGCCTGATCGAGCGTGCGAACGTTCGACGAGAACGAGACGACATCCTGTACCGCGTCGCGCGACAGGGTATAGACCTTGGTTCCGAGCATGGTGGCGGCCATCTTGCCGGGCTGTCCCGTCCAGGCAGCCAGCGCCAGCATGGAGGCCCCCCAACCCAGTTGAGTCAGCCGTGCCCGGTTGGACTCTTCCGTCGCCGTGCCTTTGTAGTTGCTCCAGACAAGACCGGCGGTCGTGCGCAGCAGGGGCTCGATCAGGAGTGCGTAGCCCACGCCTGTTTTGGTGGCCAGTGCCTTGGCGGCGTTGGTCAGATCGAGGTTATGGAAATACCCGGCGGCCTTGTTGCGAACGTATCCGCGCAGCAGCGTGGTGCTGAACACGGAGAAAATGTCGCGCGCCACAGGCAAGGCCAGGTTCTTCAAATGGCGACGGAACATGTCGCCACAGTCTTCGCTGGGAAAGTAGGCGCAGATGGCGAGCAAGCGGTCGTCCGGCGTTCGCAGCTGGTTGTCACCCCATTTGCTGCGCATGGCCTCTTGCATGCGGCGCGCCATCTCTGCCGCCTGCGCGTCGACGTTGTCGGCAGGGGGGCTTGGCGTCAGATTGCCGGTGGAGATCCATTCGATGAGCATCTGCGTCGTCTGCTGGCCGAGCTCGCTGGGCGGATCCTCACTGGTCATCGCCTCGATCGCCTTGCCGGTCAGCTTGACGTTGCTCTCGACAGCGGCCAACGCATCGCGCGTGAGTTTCTCGTACACCGGGAAGATCGGCGGCGTGTAGCCCGGGTTCGGCGCCTTGATCGGGAAACCGGTGTCGGCTGGAGGCGCCAGCAGTTGATGGGATACCGTGGGGTGCAGCTCGTCTGCCGATACATCCCAATCCTTCAGTTGGTAGATGCTGGTCCGGTCGGTGACGTTCTCGCTGGATGAAAGATGCGGGTTGTTGTCGGTCGTGCCTGTCGATGGGATTGCGGGGAACTGCGCGGACGACTGCTTCACGTGAGTTTCAGGCTCGGTCTGCGTCCACGCATCGGTCTGCGCATTGAATTGCTTCGTCGGCGTCGTGCGGTCTGTAGGGGTTGCTTGGGCGGGATACATACATCATTCCTCTTGCTCGCTGTGGATGCGCCCGCAAGGCAATGCCATGGCGGGGTGGAATGCCAGTGTGTGCTCCCGCCACGCGACCGCGCCCGTCGAAAGCGAATGCCGGGCCGGAAAGGCGAATGCAGCGGTATCAGCGTCCGCTAGCCCACCGCGGCGCGCAGCACGTAGCCCAGCCGCGGGAAGTGCACGTGCAGCGTGCCCGCGCGCTCGTCGGTGCGCCGCAGCGTGTAGTGCATGCGCGTGGCGGCGATCAGCTCGCCTTCGGTCGGCTCGGGGCCGAAGCTCTCGGCCGCCACGGTGACGCGGCTGCCCAGCGCGATGCCGTGATCGTCCTGGAACGGTGCCTCGGCCAATGGCGCGGGTTCGGCCGCCCGGGCCTCGGCGAGCGCCTCGGCCGCGCTGGCTTTGGCCGGCGTGCCGTGGCCGATGGCGGCCATGCGGTCCATCCAGTCGGTGACGGCGGGCGTTGCGTCGAACACGTGCGAGAGCGCGGGCACGCGCGTGCGCGTGAACCACAGCGGGTGGTAGGCCGCGAAGTCGGCCACGCAGGGCACGGCGCCCAGCAGGAAGGGCTGGTCGTCCAGCATGTCCGACAGGCGCCGCAGGTAGCTGCGGTAGGCCGACAGGCCATCGGCAGGGCGCAGCCGCACCATGCCCTGGCTCATGGCCTTGCGATCGTCGCCGAAGGCGCGCATGGCCTCGGGCGGCGCGCCGGCGAACAGCTGGGCCGAGCCGGCCGGCCCCAGGCTGTAGGCCATCGCCGCCCAGAACAGACTGCTGTCGGCCCACTGCGCCAGCGTGCGCGCGAGCCCTTTGGAGGGCTCGGGATACAGCGTGGGCTCGGGCGCCAGGTGCTCCAGCACGTCGAGGATGAGCGAGGTGTCGCAGTAGATGTCGGCGCCGATCTGCAGCACCGGCGTGCGCCGGTAGCCACCCGTCAGCGCCACCAGGTCGGGCTTGGGGCTGATCTGCGGGATGAACACCGAACGCCAGGCCTGTTGCTTGTAGCCCAGCACGAGGCGAACCTTCTCAGCGAACGGCGAGGCGGGATAGTGGTGGAGGATCAGTTGGGACATCGTGGAACTCCTGTCGTGTCAGCGCGGCATGGCGCGGGCGAGGATGGTGTCGAAATCGGTGCGGGCATCGAGCGTGCCGAAGGCGTGCCCCCAATGTCCGCCCAGGCGCGAGGCGCAGAAGGCGTCGGTGACGGCCGCCGGCGCCGTCTGCGCCAGCAATGCGGCCTGCACGGCCAGCGCCACGTCCTGCGCCAGGCGGCGTGCGTCGGCTTCGGTGGCCAGTTCTTCGGCGCGGGCGGGCAGGCTGTCCGCGAGGCGGTCGAGCCCGGCATGGGCGCCGCGCGCCGGTGCCAGCTCGTGCGCCAGGGCCGCCGCGATGTCGCCGCGCCGCAGCGCGCGCAGCAGATCCAGCGCCATGATGTTGCCCGCGCCTTCCCAGATGGAATTGAGCGGCATCTCGCGGTAGATGCGCGCCATCACGCCTTCGCCGCCCTCTTCCACGTAGCCGTTGCCGCCCAGGCATTCCATGGCTTCCTGCGCGAAGTGGCTGCCGCGTTTGCAGATCCAGAACTTGGCCACGGGCGTGAGCAGGCGCGCCATCAGGCGCTCGTGCGCGTCCTGCGGCCGGTCGAACGCGCGCGCCAGGCGCAGCGCGAGCGCGGTGGCGGCCTCGGATTCGAGCGCCAGGTCGGCCAGCACGTTCTTCATGAGCGGCTGCGCGATCAGCGGCTTGCCGAAGGCCTGGCGCTGGCGCGTGTGGTCGAGCGCGAGCGACAGCGCCTGCCGCATCAGGCCGGCGGTGCCCAGCGCGCAGTCGAGCCGCGTCATCGTGCCCATCTCCAGGATCTGCGGCACGCCGCGCCCTTCCTCGCCCACCAGCCAGGCCGTGGCGCCGTGGAATTCGACTTCGGAGCTCGCGTTGGCCTTGTTGCCCAGCTTGTCCTTCAGGCGCTGGATGGCGATAGCGTTGACTGTTCCATCGGGCAGCACGCGCGGCAGGAACAGGCACGACAGCCCGCTGGACGTCTGCGCCAGGATCAGGAACGCATCGCACATCGGGGCCGAGAAAAACCATTTGTGCCCCGTGACGCGAAAGCGCCGGCCCCAGCCGTCTTCGGCCACGTCGGCATCGGGCACGGCCTGCGTGGTGTTCGCCCGCACGTCCGATCCGCCCTGCTTCTCGGTCATGCCCATGCCCATGGTGACGCCGGCCTTGCCCCCCACGGGGCCCATGCGCGGCTCGTACACGCGGCTGGTCAGGCGCGGCCCCCACTCGGCATACAGCGCCGGGTTGCTGCGCAGCGCGGGCGTGACCGCATAGGTCATCGAGATCGGACACAGCACCGACGGCTCCAGCCCCGTGAACAGGATGAAGCCGGCCGCACGGCGCACGTGCGCGCCTTCGCCGCCCGCCCATGGCGTGCCGTGCAGGCCGGCGGCCACCGCCGCCTGCATCAGTGCGTGATAGCTGGGGTGGAACTCGACCCGGTCCACGCGCCGACCGAAGCGGTCGTGCGAATGCAGCTCGGGCAGGTGCGTGTTGGCCAGCCTTGCGTGCGCCTGCATCGCCGCACTGCCGGCCAGTGTGCCCAGCGCGTGCAGCGGTGCCGTATCCAGTTGCGGGGCATGGAAGGACACCGCCGCCCGCAGCGCGCGGTCGCCCGCGAAGGCGTCGTAGTCCACCAGGGGCTCGGGCTGATTGAACACGTGGTGCGTCACGTTGTTCATGGGCCGCGTCTCCAGGGTGGGCGTCGCCATGCGCGGGTCAGATCAGCTTGACCAGCTGCTTGCCGAAGTTGCGGCCCTTGAGCAGCCCCAGGAATGCACCCGGCGCGGCCTCCAGCCCCTGCGCCACGCTCTCGCGCGGGCGCAGCCGGCCGGTGGCCACCAGGCCGCCCAGTTCCTTGAGCGCCTCGGGCCAGACATCCATGTGCTCGCTGACGATGAAGCCTTCCACCTTGAGCCGCTGCACCAGGATCAGCGCCGGGTTGGCCAGCGGCAGTGGCTGCCCGTCGTAGCCGGCGATCATTCCGCAGACGGCGATGCGGCCGAAGGCGTTCATGCGCAGCAGCACGGCGTCGAGCACCAGGCCGCCCACGTTCTCGAAGTAGCCGTCGATGCCGCTGGGGCAGGCGTCGCGCAGCGCGCGGCTGAGCTCTCGCGCGTCCTTGTGCGGCTTGTAGTCCACGCAGGCGTCGAAGCCCAGCTCTTCCACCACGTAGCGGCATTTGTCGGTGCCGCCCGCGATGCCCACCACGCGGCAGCCGCGCGCCTTGGCCAGCGCGCCGAAGGCACTGCCCACGGCGCCTGCTGCGGCGCTCACCACCACGGTGTCGCCCTTCTGCGGGGCGATGATCTTCACCAGGCCATACCACGCCGTCACGCCGGGCATGCCGACGGCGCCCAGGTAGTGCGACAGCGGCACGTGGGTGGTGTCGACCTTGCGCAGCGCGCCGGGCGCGTTGCCATCCACCACGGCGTACTGCTGCCAGCCGCCCATGCCGACCACCTTGTCGCCGGCGGCGAACTTCGGATGGCGGCTCTCGACCACCTCGCCCACGGTGCCGCCGATCATCACCTCGCCCAGCGGCTGGGGCTGCGCGTAGCTCTTGCTGTCGTTCATGCGGCCACGCATGTACGGATCGAGGCTGAGGTAGTGGTGGCGCACCAGCACCTGGCCGTCGGCCAGCGCCGGCGTGTCGGCGGTGACGAGGCGGAAGTTGGATTCGGTGGCTTCGCCCTGCGGGCGGTTGTCGAGCACGATCTGCTGGTTGGCGGGCATGGTTGTTGTCTCCTGTGTTCTGGGGGGGGCGCCGTCAGGCGCTGGCGGGCGGCGGGGGCATGAGATAGCGGAACGTGCCCGTGGCATGCGCGCAGACCTGCCCGCGCGCATCGGTAACGCGGCCTTCGACGAACGCCATCTGCCGCGTGCGGTGCAGCAGGCGGCCGGTGGCGCGCAGCGGGCCATCGGCCGGGTGCATGAAGGTGGTCTTCATCTCGATGGTGACCACGCCCAGCGATGGATCGACGCTGCGGGCGGCGTGCGCAAGTGCGGTGTCGAGCACCGTCATGAGCGAGCCGCCGTGCGTCACGCCCAGGTAGTTCAGGTGCTCCGGGCGCGGGCTCCAGGCGATCTCGGCCTCGCCGCCGTCGAAGCGGACCAGCTCGAAGCCGAGATGGCGGACGAAGGGAATCTCGCGGTCGAAATCCATCGGTACTGCCTTGTCGGGGGTTCAGCTGATGACCGCGCTCACGCCACCGTCCACCGCCAGCCACTGGCCGGTGATGTGCTTGCCGGCGTCGGATGCATACAGCAGCGCCAGGCCCTTGAGGTCTTCCTCGTCGCCCAGGCGGTTCAGCGGCGCATGCGCGGCCATGTTCTCTTCGCCCAGCGACTGGATGAGGCCGGCCGCCATCTTCGTCATGAAGAAGCCCGGGCAGATCGC
Source organism: Burkholderiaceae bacterium (assembly GCA_017998575.1). The sequence continues at coordinate 7,237 of JAGOCV010000051.1, read as the reverse complement.
ATTGACGCGAATGCCGTGGCGGCCCCATTCGGCCGCCAGCGCACGCGTGAAGTTGATCACGGCGCCCTTGGAGGTGTTGTACGCAATCGTCTTCATCTCGGGCGGGTTGCCCGCCAGTCCGGCGATGGAGGCGACGTTGATGATGCTGCCCGCGCGGCGCGGGATCATCGAGGCGCGCGCGATCTGCTGCGACAGCACGAAGTACCCGCGCACGTTGAGGTTCATCACCTTGTCCCAGGCCTCGATCGGGTGGTCTTCGGCCGGCGCGCCCCAGCTGGCGCCAGCGTTGTTGACCAGGATGTCCACCGCGCCCACGCGCGCCACGGTTTCGTCGGCCAGCCGCCGCGTGTCGTCTTCGCGGCCGCAATCGGCGGCGATCCATTGCGCGTCGATGCCCGCCGCCTTCAGGCCGGCGGCGGCCTCTTCCAGGTCGGCCGCCTTGCGCGAGCTGAGCACCACGCGCGCGCCCGCCTCGCCCAGCGCCTGCGCCATCTGCAGGCCCAGGCCGCGCGAGCCGCCGGTGACAAGGGCCGTGCGGCCGGAGAGGTCGAAGAGCTTCTGGATGTGGCGCGGGGTCATGGCGGATGGGTCTCCTGTCGTTGTGTCTAAGTCTTGTCTTGCCTGAGGCGCGCGCGCACGGCAATCAGCACCACGCCGGCCAGTGCCACGCCGGCGCCGCCGGCCTTGAGCGCCCAGCCCACGGCGGGCATCTGCCCCACGAGTACGAAGCCGAACACCACGGCGAACAGACCGCCGTAGATCAGCACCCAGATCAGCGTGTCGAGCCGGGCCAGGGTCTTCTCGCTGGCCATCAGAACGCGTCCTCGGGCAAGTCGGCGCAGGTGGTGTCGCGCGCTTCCACCACCTGGAGCCAGGCGGCGGTCTTGGGGAGTTCGTAGCGGAAGAAGTACTGCATGGCACCCAGTGTGCCAGCCGTGCGGGCTGGCGGTGGGGCCTCGCCCGATGCCCCGCCGCCTTCCGCGGCGAGTGCCACGTCGAGCCAGATCCAGGCGATCACCGTGTGGCCGAACGCCTGCATGTAAGGCACGGCATTGGCCAGCGCCACGGCAGGTTCGGCCGTGGCCCACGCGGCGCGCGTGGCATGGCGGACGCGTGCCAGCGCAGCGCCCAGCGCATTGGCTTCGGCCGCGAACTCGGGCCGCTGGATCGCGCGCTCAATGGTGGCGTTGACGCGGGCGGCCAGCAGTTGCAGGCCCCGGCCGCCTTCCATCGCCACCTTGCGGCCCAGCAGGTCCGCCGCCTGGATACCGTGCGTGCCCTCGTGGATCATGTTCAGGCGGTTGTCACGCCAGTACTGTTCCACCGGGAAATCGCGCGTGTAGCCGTAGCCGCCGTGGATCTGGATGGCCAGCGAATTCGCCTCCAGGCACCACTCGCTGGGCCAGCTCTTGGCGATGGGCGTCAGCACCTCCAGCAACAGGCGCGCCTCGACGGCCGATTCCGGCGTGCCCGTGTGCTGCTCGTCGACCAGCCGCGCGCAATAGAGCTGCAGCGCCAGCGAGCCTTCGCACCAGCTCTTCTGCGCCAGCAGCATGCGGCGCACGTCGGCGTGTTCGACGATGCGCACCTGCGGGCGGCTCGCGTCCTTGCCGCCCTGCCCCACCGGCCGGCCCTGCGGCCGGTTCTTCGCGTAGTCGAGCGAGGCTTCGTAGCCCGCCAGGCCCAGCATGGTGGCCGCCATGCCGATGGCGATGCGCGCCTCGTTCATCATGTGGAACATGCCGGCCAGGCCCTGGCCCGGCTCGCCGACACGGTAGCCCACCGCTCCCGCCCGGCCATCGACCGGAAAGCGGCCTTCGCCGAAATTGAGCAGCGTGTTGGTGGTGCCGCGCCAGCCCAGCTTGTGATTGAGGCCAGCCAGCGCGACGTCGTTGCGCTCGCCGGTGAGCTGGCCGTCGGCATCGACCATCCGCTTGGGAACGACGAACAGCGAGATGCCGCGCGTGCCCGGCGGCAGGTGGCCGTCGCCATCGGGGATCTTGGCCAGCACCAGATGCACGATGTTTTCGGTCATCTCGTGGTCGCCGCCCGAGATCCACATCTTGTGGCCCGTGAGCCGGTAGCGCGGGCCGAGCGGATCGTCTTCGTAGCCGGCGCCATCGGGCACGGCGCGCGTGGCGATGTCGCTCAATGACGAGCCGGCCTGCGGCTCCGACAGGCACATGGTGCCCGTCCAGCGGCCATCGAAGCCGGCGCGCGCAAACACCTCGCGCTGGCGCGGCGTGCCGTGGGCCATGAGCAGATTGGCGTTGCCGGTGGTGAGCAGATTGGCGCCGATGCTGACCGACGCCATGGCGAAGAAGGCATTGGCCGCCGCCTCCACCGTGTAGGGCAGTTGCATGCCGCCCATCCCGTAATCCTGCGCGGCCGAGAGCATGCCGGATTCGGCATAGGCGCGGCGCGCCTCGTGCGTGGCCTCGGGCAGCACGACGCGCAGCACGCCGTTCTCCTCGACGGTGCGAGGCTCCTCCGTGTCGACGCGCCGGTTGAACGGCGCGAACTTGTCGCGCGCGATGCGTTCGCAGGTGGCGAGCACGGCGTCGAAGGTCTCGCGTGAGTGATCGGCGAAGCGCTCGCGTTCGGCGAGCGTGTCCACCTGCAGCCAGTCGTGGAGCAGGAAGTCGAGCGTGGAACGAAGGCTGCTCATGGGTTCTCCCGTTCAGGAGCCCCGGAAGGGGGTGGCGTAGGCGGCACGCAGTGCCACCGTCGCCTGGGGGTGAATCAAAGAACTTCGAAGATGCCCGCCGCGCCCATGCCGCCGCCCACGCACATCGTCACCGCCACGCGCCTGGCGCCACGGCGCTTGCCTTCGATGAGCGCATGGCCCGTGAGGCGCTGGCCCGAGACGCCGTAAGGGTGGCCCAGCGCGATGGCGCCGCCGTTGACGTTGAGCCGGTCGGCTGGAATGCCCAGGCGGTCGCGGCAATACAGCACCTGCACGGCGAAGGCCTCGTTGAGTTCCCACAGGTCGATGTCGGACACCTTCAGACCCAGGCGGTCCAGCACCTTGGGCACGGCGAACACCGGGCCGATGCCCATCTCGTCGGGCTCGCAGCCCGCCACGGCGAAGCCGAGGAAGCGGCCCAGCGGCTTGAGGCCGTGCTTCTCGGCATAGGCCTCGCTCACCACGGCGCAGGCGCCGGCGCCATCGGAGAACTGGCTGGCGTTGCCTGCGGTGATGGTGCCGCCGGGCACGGCCGTCTTGATGCCGGAGATGCCTTCCTTGGTCGTGCCCTCGCGCAGGCCTTCGTCGCGGCTCACGGTCACTTCCTTCGTGATCAGGCCCAGCGTGGCGTCGGCCACGCCGGCCTTCACGGTGATGGGCGCGATCTCGTCGTCGAACTTGCCGGCCGCCTGCGCCGCGCAGGCCTTCTGCTGGCTGGCCGCGCCGTATTCGTCCATCACGTCGCGGCCGATGCCGTAACGCTTGGCCACGGTCTCGGCGGTCTGCAGCATGGGCCAGTAGATCTCGGGCTTGGATTTCTGCAGGTTCGGGTCTTCGAACATGTGCATGTTCATCTCCTGCTGCACGCACGAGATGCTCTCCACGCCGCCGGCCACGTACACGTCGCCCTCGCCCGCGATGATGCGTTGCGCGGCCATGGCGATGGTCTGCAGGCCCGACGAGCAGAAGCGGTTGACGGTCACGCCAGACACGCTCATCGGCAGGCCGGCGGCGATGGCCGCCTGGCGCGCGATGTTCCAGCCGGTGGCGCCCTCGGGATTGGCGCAGCCCATGAGCACGTCGTCCACGGCCGCCGGATCGATGCCGGCGCGTTCGACCGCGTGGCGCACCGCATGGCCGCCGAGCGTGGCGCCGTGCGTCATGTTGAAGGCGCCCTTCCAGCTCTTGGTGAGCGGCGTGCGGGCGGTGGAGACGATGACGGCTCGGGTCATGGCGGGTTCCTTTCGTTGTCTCGGGAAGTCGAAGGTACGGGGATGTCAGGGCGCCGGCGCCGCACCCAGGTGCGTGCCCAGCAGCCGGTGATAGAAGCGGATCATCTCGGCGTAGTTGGCGATCGAGAGGCGCTCGTTGGTGCCGTGGAAGCGGCCCAGGTCCTCGGGGCCGGTGCGCACGGGCGAGAAGCGGTAGATGTTGTCCGACACGATGGCGAAGTGCCGCGAATCGGTGGCAGCGATCATCAGCCCGGGCGCCACGATGGCCTCCGGGAACACTTCGCGGATCGTGCGGTTGATCGACTGGTAGCCCCCGGCCGCCGTGGGCGACACGGGCGACGGCTCGGCGTTGCCCTTGTACTGCGTGACCTTGATCGCGTCGTTGGCCACGGTGTCGTGCACGTGGCGCTCCACACTGGCCAGACTGTCGCCCGGCAGCACGCGGAAGTTCACGGCAGCACTCGCGTGGCCCGGCAGCACGTTGTCCTTGTTGCCCGCGTTGACGATGGTCAGGGCTGTGGTGGTGCGCAGCATGGCATTGGTGCTCGCGCTCTTCTCCAGCATGCGCTGCACCACCGGCCGTGTGAGCCACAGGTTGGAGAGCATCACGCGATTGAGCGGGCTCATCTCGGGCGCCAGTGTGTCGAACATCTCGGCCGCCACACCACGGATGCCGGCGGGCAACTGGTTGCCTTCCAGCCGCGTGAGCGCAGCGCTCATCATGCCGATGGCGGTCTCGCGTGGCGGCATCGACGAATGGCCGGGGTGCGTGTCCAGATCCAGGAAGAACGTGCCATAGCCCTTCTCGGCCACACCCACCAGCGCCGCGGGGCGCGACAAGCCAGCCAGGATGCCCTCCATGACCAGCAGCCCTTCGTCCAGCACCCAGTCGAGCTGCACGCCGCGCGACTTGAGCAGCCCGGCGATCGGTTTGGCGCCGCGCAGGCCGCTCACCTCTTCGTCGTGCCCCATCACCAGGTACACGGTGCGCGGCGGCACATAGCCCTGGGCCAGCAGCATCTCGATGGCTTCGAGTTGCGCGAACAGGTTGCCCTTGTTGTCCCAGGCGCCACGGCCCCAGACGAAGCCATCCCTGATCTCGCCGCCGAACGGCGCGGCCTGCCAGGCCGACTCGGTGCCGGGCGCGATCGGCACCACGTCCTGGTGGGCCAGCAACGCGACGGGTTTGGCCGTGGCATCGCGGCCCTTCCAGGTGTAGAGCAGGCCGTGGCTACCGACCACCTCGCGCTGCAACTGCGCATGCACGCGCGGGAACTGCTGCGCCATGTAGGCATGCAGCTTGTCGAACTCGGCCACGTTGGCGGATGGATCGTCGGCCACCGACATCGTGCGGAACGGAATGGCGCCCGCCAGGCGGCGCGCCACCGCTTCGCTGTCGATGGCGACGGCTGGCGCGGGCGCCACGTCGAGCTGGCGCGAGCCCGCGCGCAGCGTGACGACGGCCAGTGCCGCCGCGAGCAGCAGCACCACGGCCAGCAACAGCAGGATCGATCGCTTGAAAAGCTTCATGAGCGTGCCCGGCAGGATGGCGGGCCGGCTGGCCCGCGACGCCCCGCCGGCTCCGGTCAGTTGAAGGTCTTGCCTTCGGCGACCAGTTTCTGGATCAGCGGTGCTGGCTCCCAGAACTTCGCGTCGTCGCGCGGGTTCTTCTGGAAGCGCTTCATGGCCTCGGCCACGTTGAACAGGCCCACCTGGTCGGCGTAATGCATGGGGCCGCCACGCCAGATCGGGAAACCGTAGCCCGTGAGGTAGACCATGTCGATATCACTGGCGCGCTGGGCGATGCCCTCTTCCAGGATGTGCGCGGCCTCGTTGACCAGCGAATACACCAGCCGCTGCACGATCTCGTCGTCCGAGATCTTGCGCGGCGTGATGCCCTGCTCCTTGCGATGCTGCTCGATCATGTCCGTGACCAGCTTGCTCGGGATGGCGTCGCGCTTGCCGGCCTGGTAGTCGTACCAGCCCGCGCCGGTCTTCTGACCGAAGCGGCCCAACTCGCACAGCTTGTCGGCCGTGGCGCTGTATTTCAGATCAGGCTGCTCGACGGCGCGGCGCTTGCGGATGGCCCAGCCGATGTCGTTGCCGGCCAGATCGCCCATGCGGAACGGCCCCATGGCGAAGCCGAACTTCTCGATCGCCCGGTCTACCTGCTGCGGCGTCGCGCCTTCGTCGAGCAGGAAGCCGGCCTGGCGGCTGTACTGCTCGATCATGCGGTTGCCAATGAAGCCGTCGGTCACGCCCGACACCACGGCCGTCTTGCGGATCTTCTTGGCCAGCGCCATCACCGTGGCCAGCACGTCCTTGGCGGTCTGCTTGCCGCGCACCACTTCCAGCAGCTTCATCACGTTGGCCGGGCTGAAGAAATGCAGGCCCACCACGTCCTGCGGACGCCGGGTGAACGAAGCGATCTTGTCCAGATCGAGCGTCGACGTGTTGGACGCCAGGATGGCGCCGGCCTTCATGGTTTTGTCGAGCTGCTCGAAAACCTTCTGCTTGACGCCCATTTCCTCGAACACGGCCTCGATGACCAGGTCGGCGCCCGCGATCTCGTCGTACGACAGCGTCGTGGTGAGCAGAGCCATGCGCTGCTCGTACTTGTCCTGTTTGAGCTTGCCCTTCTTGACCTGGGCTTCGTAGTTCTTGCGGATGGTGGCGATGCCGCGGTCCAGCGCCTCCTGTTTCATCTCCAGCATCTTCACGGGGATGCCGGCGTTGAGGAAGTTCATCGAGATGCCGCCACCCATGGTGCCGGCGCCGATCACGGCGACCGACTTGATCTCGCGCTTCGGGGTGTCCTCGGGCACGTCGGCGATCTTGGACGCGGCGCGCTCGGCCACGAACAGGTGGCGCAGCGCGCGGCACTCGGGCGTCCACATCAGGTTGATGAAGATCTCGCGCTCGAACGCCATGCCGTCGTCGAACTTCTTCTTCGTGGCGGCCTCGACCGCATCGACACACCTGGCCGGCGCCGGGAAGTTTTTGGCCATGCCCTTGACCATGTTGCGCGCGAACTGGAAGTACGCATCGCCCAGCGGGTGCTTGGCTGGCAGGTTGCGCACCAGCGGCAGCGCGCTGCCGTCGGCATGCTTGGCCGCCACTTCGCGTGCGAAGGCCAGCGCCTCCTCGGCCAGTGACTCGGGCGACTTGGCCATGCGGTCGAACAGCTTCTGGCCCGGCAGTTGCGCCAGCAGCTCGCTCTTGACCGGCTCGCCCGAGACGATGAGGTTGAGCGCCGCTTCGACGCCCAGCACGCGCGGCAGGCGCTGTGTGCCGCCGGCGCCGGGGATCAGGCCCAGTT
>JAGOCV010000324.1 GCA_017998575.1 Burkholderiaceae bacterium | reverse complement strand
ACCTGCTGCCCGGCAAGGACGGCCTGCTGCACATCAGCCAGATCGCGCACGAGCGCGTCGAGAAGGTCACCGACTACCTGTCGGAAGGTCAGATCGTGAAGGTCAAGGTCCTCGAAACCGACGACAAGGGCCGCGTCAAGCTGTCGATGAAGGCGCTGACCGAGCGTCCGGCCGGCATGCCGGAGCGCGAAGAGCGTGGCGACCGCGGTGATCGCGGTGACCGTGCCCCGCGTGGCGATCGCGCGCCGCGCGAAGATCGTGGCTACCGCGAAGACCGCGCGCCGCGTGAAGATCGCGCCCCCCGCGAGGAGCGTGCTCCGCGTGAAGAGCGTGCTGCGCGCGACGACCAGTCGCAACAGCAGCAGTCGGAAGGCGACGTGCCGCGCGCCCCGTCGGGTCAGCAGGAGTAATCCCGCCCGCCCTCCGCCCAGAAGAGGCTCCCGCCACGGCGGGCGCCTCGCCCCGGATCCACAGATGCAAGCAATCGAGATCAGCAATCCCGGCGCGCCTGACGTGCTGCGCACCGTTGTCCGCCCCGACCCCGTGGCCGGAGAGGGTGAGCTGCTGGTCCGCGTAGCGGCCAGCGGAGTGAACCGCCCCGATGTGCTGCAGCGCACCGGCAATTACCCGGTACCGCCCGGCGCGTCGGACATCCCTGGCCTCGAGGTCGCGGGTGTCGTCATTGCCGGCGATGCCGAGGCGATGCGCCAGGCTGGCCTCGCGGTCGGCGACCGCGTATGTGCTCTCGTGGCCGGTGGTGGCTATGCCGAGTTGTGCGTGGTGCCCGTGGGCCAGTGCCTGCCGGTGCCGGCGGGCCTGTCCGACATCGAGGCCGCTTCCCTGCCCGAGACGTTCTTCACTGTGTGGAGCAACGTGTTCGACCGCGGGCGCCTGCAAAAGGGCGAGACCCTGCTCGTGCAGGGCGGCACCAGCGGCATCGGCGTGACGGCCATCCAGATGGCCAAGGCTTCTGGCGCAACGGTGATCGCCACGGCAGGCTCGGACGACAAGTGCCGCGCCTGTCTCGAACTGGGCGCTGACCACGCCATCAACTACCGCACGCAGGACTTCGTCGCCGAAGCCCGGCGCATCACCGAAGGGCGTGGCGTCGACGTCGTGCTCGACATGGTGGCCGGCGACTACGTGGCGCGCGAAGTCGATGTGCTGGCCGAAGATGGTCGCCTGGTCATCATCGCGGTGCAGGGCGGGATCAAGGCAGGCTTCAACGCCGGGCTGGTGTTGCGCCGCCGGCTGCTCATCACGGGCTCGACGCTGCGTCCGCGCCCGGTGGCCTTCAAGGCCGCCATTGCCCAGGCGTTGCGCCACAACGTCTGGCCACTGATCGAGGCCGGTTCGATCCGGCCCGTCATCCATTCCACCTTCGAGACCACCGAGGCTGCGAGGGCGCACGAACTCATGGAGTCCAATCAGCACGTCGGCAAGATCGTGCTGACCTGGCCTGATACCGACAAGCAATGAACCGCAAGCTGATCGCCGGCAACTGGAAGATGAATGGCAGCCTCGAGGCCAACGAGGTGCTGGTGCGCGCCATCCTGGCGGGCGTGGGCACGCCGGGATGCGACATCGCCGTCTGCGTGCCGGCACCGTATCTCGCTCAGGTGGCTGGCCTGCTCAACGGTCAGCAGGCCGTGGTCCTGGGCGCGCAGGATATCTCGCGCCATGCGCAGGGCGCCTACACGGGCGAAGTGTCCGGCAGCATGCTGCGTGACTTCGGCACGCGCTATGCGCTGGTGGGCCACTCCGAGCGACGCCAGTATCACGGCGAGACCGATGAAGCAGTCGCGCTCAAGGCCAAGGCCGCGCTCGACACCGGCATCACGCCCATCGTCTGCGTCGGCGAAACGCTGGCTGAGCGCGAGGCCGGCCAGACCGACGACGTGGTGCGGCGTCAGCTGGCGGCCGTGATCCATGAAAACGGACACTGCATCACCGAGATCGTGGTGGCTTACGAGCCCGTCTGGGCCATCGGCACCGGCAAGACAGCCACGCCGGCGCAGGCGCAGCAGGTGCATGCGGTACTGCGTTCGCAGCTGCACGCTGCCAGCACGGCCGCAGCCGGCATCCGCATCCTCTACGGTGGCAGCATGAACGCGTCGAATGCGGCCGAACTGCTCGCCCAGCCCGACATCGACGGCGGCCTGATCGGCGGCGCGTCGCTGAAAGCCCCTGATTTCCTCACCATCGTGGGCGCGGCCTGAGGCCCGCCCCGCGACGACAGAACCTCCCGGAGTCTCCAGACCATGAACATCCTTCTGAACCTCATCCTGGCCATACAGCTGCTGTCGGCGCTGGTCATGATCGGCCTGATCCTCATCCAGCACGGCAAGGGCGCCGACATGGGCGCGGCCTTCGGCAGCGGCGGAGCAGGCAGCCTGTTCGGCGCCAGCGGCAGCGCCAACTTCCTCTCGCGCACCACTGCGGTGCTGGCCACGGTGTTCTTCGTGTGCACGCTGTCGCTGGCCTACTTCGGCACGCCCCGCCAGACGGGCATGGGCAGCGTGCTGGACAACCAGCCGCCGGCCGCCGCGCCTGCGGCTCCGGCAGAAGTTCCCGGCGCTGCTTCCCAGGTGCCTGGTGCAGCCCCCGCAACCGCTCCCGCGCCGGCTGCCGCGGCTTCGGATGCGGGCCAGGTGCCGACCAAGTAATTCACTCTGGAAAAAACCCGCGCCTAGGGGCAAAGCGCAGGGTTTTCAGGGTAAACTCTGAGGCTGTCCGGAGAGCCATAACCGCAAGGCCCTCACGCCATCCGGACAAGCTCAGAAAACCGCCGTCGTGGTGAAATTGGTAGACACGCTATCTTGAGGGGGTAGTGGCGAAAGCTGTGCGAGTTCGAGTCTCGCCGACGGCACCAAATATGGCTGGCTGGGTGCATGCGCCGGGCCTGCCCCAGCGGTAGCAGCGCCCCAAGATGAACCTAGACCAGTACCTTCCCGTCCTATTGTTCATCCTCGTGGGCATCGCGGTGGGCGTGCTGCCCCAGGCGATCGGCTACGTGCTTGGCCCCAACCGCCCGGACGCCGCGAAGAACTCCCCTTACGAGTGCGGCTTCGAGGCCTTCGAGGACGCGCGCATGAAGTTCGACGTGCGCTACTACCTCGTCGCCATCCTCTTCATCCTGTTCGACCTGGAAATCGCCTTCCTCTTTCCGTGGGCCGTCGCGCTCAAGGACGTGGGGATCGTCGGCTTCTGGTCGGTGGTGATCTTCCTGGGCATCCTCGTCGTGGGCTTCGTCTACGAGTGGAAGAAGGGCGCGCTGGACTGGGAATGATGAGGGTACGGACGACACACGGCCGACTCGGAAGGAAGCTGCACGATGATTGAAGGTGTGATGAAAGAAGGCTTCATCACCACGAGCTACGATGCCGTGGTGAACTGGGCCAAGACCGGCTCGCTCTGGCCCATGACCTTCGGTCTGGCCTGTTGCGCGGTCGAGATGATGCACGCGGCTGCCGCGCGCTACGACATCAGCCGCTTCGGCGCCGAGGTGTTCCGCGCCAGCCCGCGCCAGTCCGATCTGATGATCGTGGCCGGTACGCTGTGCAACAAGATGGCGCCGGCGCTGCGCAAGGTCTACGACCAGATGTCCGAGCCGCGCTGGGTGCTGTCGATGGGCTCGTGCGCCAACGGCGGCGGCTACTACCACTACAGCTACTCTGTCGTGCGTGGCTGCGATCGCATCGTGCCGGTCGACGTGTACGTGCCGGGCTGCCCGCCCACGGCCGAGGCGCTGCTCTACGGGATCATCCAGCTTCAGCAGAAGATCCGGCGCACCAACACCATCGCGCGCGTCTGAGGGGATCGCATGAGTGAAATTGCCATCCGTCCCGAAGCCCTGCGGGACGCTGTCGCTGCTGCGCTGGGCGAACGTGCCCGCAGCGTGACCGTCGCCCTCGGCGAAGTCACGGCCGTCGTGAGGGCCGAGGCCTACTATGAAGCCATGCAGATCCTGCGCGACGCGCCGGGCTGCCGTTTCGACCTGCTGTCCGACCTGTGCGGTGTCGATTACTCCACCTATGGCGACGGCCTGTGGGAAGGCGCGCGCTTCTGCGTGGTTTCGCATCTGCTGTCGATCGAGCTGAACCAGCGCGTGCGCGTGAAGGTGTTCTGTGCCGACGACGACCTGCCGGCCTTGGCCTCCGTCAATCCGCTGTGGAACTCGGCCAACTGGTTCGAGC
>JAGOCV010000323.1 GCA_017998575.1 Burkholderiaceae bacterium | reverse complement strand
GTGCAGGACCGAGAGATGGTCGAGTCGCTCGGCTACCGCATCCGGCGCCTGTTCGTGGGCATCTTCGTGGTGGGCAGCGCGCTGGCCGGTCTGGGCGGCGTGATGTGGGGCCTGTACCAGCAGAACGTGATCCCGCAGATGGGCGCGCAGGTCAACGTGCTGATCTTCATCGTCATCATCATCGGCGGTCTGGGCTCGACCACGGGCGCGCTGATCGGCGCGCTGCTCGTGGGCCTGATGGCCAACTACACCGGCTTCCTGGTGCCCAAGGTGGCGCTGTTCTCCAACATCGCGCTCATGGTCGCCATCCTGCTGTGGCGCCCGCAGGGCGTGTATCCGGTCGCCTCGTCGCGCTGATGAAGAAGGAACACGCCTCATGCTGACCCGACTTCTTTCTGCCGACTTCCCGCGCAGCCGCATCCTCGCCGTGCTGCTGCTCGCCGTGGTCGTGGGCCTGGCGTTCGCGCCGTTCATCTTCCCGGGCGTCAAGGCGCTCAACGTGGCCGCCAAGGTGCTGATCTTCATCGTGCTGGTGGCCAGCTTCGATCTGCTGCTGGGCTACACCGGCATCGTGAGCTTCGCGCACACCATGTTCTTCGGCATCGGCGCCTACGGCATCGCCATCGCTTCGAGCCGCATGGGCGCGAGCTGGGCGGCGCTGGCCACGGGTGTGGCGGGCGCGCTGGCGATCTCGCTGGTGCTGGCGCTGGCCATCGGCCTGTTCTCGCTCAGGGTGCGGGCCATCTTCTTCGCCATGATCACGCTGGCCGTGGCCTCGGCCTTCATGACGCTGGCCTCGCAGCTGTCGGAGTTCACGGGCGGCGAGGACGGCCTGACCTTCCGCGTGCCCGAGCTGCTGTCGCCCTCGTTCGAGCTGTCGGAGGAGCCTTTCCTGGGCGTCTCGCTCGACGGCCGGCTCATCACCTATTACCTGCTGTTCGTGTGCGCCGTGGTGCTGGTGCTGGCGCTGCTGCGCGTGGTGAATTCGCCGTTCGGGCGCGTGCTGCAGGCGATCCGCGAGAACGAATTCCGCGCCGAGGCCATCGGCTACCGCGTGGTGGTGTACCGCACGCTCTCCAGCGTGCTGTCGGCGCTGTTCGCCACGCTGGCCGGCTGCATGCTGGCGCTCTGGCTGCGCTACAACGGGCCCGACACCTCGCTGTCGTTCGAGATCATGCTGGACGTGCTGCTCATCGTCGTCATCGGCGGCATGGGCACGATCTACGGCGCGCTGCTGGGCTCGGTGCTGTTCGTGGTGGCGCAGAGCTACCTGCAGGATCTGCTGCGGCTGGGCAGCGAGGCGGCCCAGGCCGTGCCGCTGCTGTCTTCGCTGCTCTCGCCCGACCGCTGGCTGCTGTGGCTGGGCCTGCTGTTCGTGCTCTCGGTCTACTACTTCCCGACCGGCGTGGTCGGACGGCTGCGTGCCCGTGCCCAGGCGCGCCTGGAGGTGAAGCGATGAACGCCCGCATCGAACCCGCGCCGGCCGCCAGCGGCCTGCAGCCGGTGTCGCGCTACCTGCGCTGCGCCGGCCGCGAGATCCACGTGACCGAATGGGGCGTCGATCATGCGCCCGATGTGCCCGTGGTCATCGCCTGGCACGGCCTGGCGCGCACCGGCCGCGACATGGACGAGCTGGCGCAGCACCTGGCGGGCCGCTACCGCGTGATCTGCCCCGACACCCTCGGCCGCGGCTTCAGCCAGTGGAGCCCGGCGCCGCGCGACGAATACAAGCTGTCGTTCTACGCGCGCATCGCGGCCGAGCTGATCGACCAGCTCGGCATCGCGCGCGCGCATTGGGTGGGCACTTCGATGGGCGGGGCCATTGGCACGGTTTGCGCCTCGGGCATGTTCCAGCCGCAGTTGAAAGGCCGCATCGCCAGCCTGGTGCTCAACGACAACGCACCGCAACTGGCCGAGGCCGCCCTGGGCCGCATCCGCGCCTATGCGGGCAGCCCGCCGGCCTTCGACAGCATGGCCGAGCTCGAGGGCTTCCTGCGCCAGGTCTACAAACCCTACGGCTGGCTCAGCGACACGCAGTGGCGCCGCATGGCCGAGACCTCGATGCGGCGCCTGCCCGACGGCCGCGTGACGCCGCACTACGACCCGGCGATGGTGCAGCAGTTCGTGCACTACCCTGACGACTACCTGATCTGGGACCACTACGACGCGCTCACGATTCCCGTGCTGTGCCTGCGCGGCGCCGAATCCGACCTGGTGATGCCCGAGACCTGCGACGAGATGCTGCGCCGCGGGCCGGGGGCGCGCGGCCTGGCGCGCGTGGTGGAAATCGCCGGCTGCGGCCACGCGCCGGCGCTCAATGTGCCCGACCAGCTCGAGCTGGTGGCGGGCTTCATCGACGACGCCCAGGCGCGGGCGGCGCGCTGAGGTTGGCGCCTCCGTCCTGGCCATCGCCCGGTGGCCGGACGGATCGTCCTGTTTCCGTGGTGAATCGGCCGGGAACCAACGCGCGCCGGCGCGCTCAGACCTTCCCGAAGCACACGCAAGATCACCCGGAAGATCACTCGGAAGACATGGACTCGATCAAGTATTACCTCGCCATCTCGGCCGCCTGCGCATTCACGATGACGCCGTGCTCGGCCAAGGAAGCCATCGGCAATGCCGTGCTGACGCCGCCCGAGACGTCCGCCGCGACGCCCGTGGCGGCCCCGGCGGCCGCGCTGGTGGCGCCGGCCGAAGTCGGCACGCGCTGACGGCTTGCGTCCCCATCGTCCACGGGGCGGTCGGCATCGGTCCTACAGCGCCGCGCCCGTGGCCGGCTTAACGTGGCTCATCTCCAAGAACGAGGTGAGTTCCATGACCATCCAGAACGTCCTGGCCAGCGTGGCCGTCAAGGATCTGAAGAAAGCCCGCGCCTGGTATTCGCAACTGCTGGGCCGCCCGGCCGAGTCGACCCCGATGGAAGGGCTGGCCGAATGGAAATTTCCGCACGGCGGCTGGCTGCAGGTCTATGAAGACCGGGAGCGTGCCGGGGGCGGCTCGTGCACCCTGGCTGTGGACGATCTGGAGCCTCAGGCCCAAGTGCTGCGGCGGATGGGCATCGTCGCCATCAGCCATTCAGGCCACGCGCAGGTGCGCACGCTGATGATCACCGACCCGGACGGCAACCATCTGGCGTTCGCGCAGGCGCTCGATGCGTCGCTGGCGGCCTAGCCGTCCGCGTTACTGCTTCGCGCCCGCCGCCTGCGCCCGCGCGCGCGTCTCGGCCAGGGCCTGGACGTCGGTGGGCTGGTCGGTGTCCCATCCGGCAAGGTGGCGCCGGGCGATGGCGGCCAGCGCGTCGATCCACTCGGCGCTGTCGTTGAGGCAGGGGATGTAGTGGAAGACGCTGCCGCCCGCCGCCAGGAATGCGTCCTTGGCTTCCTGCGCGATCTCTTCCAGCGTCTCCAGGCAGTCGGCCACGAATCCGGGGCAGACCACGTCGACGCGCTTCGTGCCGTTCTTCGCCAACTGCTGCAGCGTGGGCTCGGTGTAGGGCTCGATCCATCTGGCGCGCCCGAAGCGCGACTGGAAGGTGAGCGTCCAGCGCTCGCGCGGCAGGCCCAGCGCATCGGCCAGCAGGCGGCCGGTCTTGAGGCATTCGCAGTGATACGGGTCGCCCAGGTGCAGCGTGCGCTCGGGCACGCCGTGGAAGCTCATCACCAGATGGTCGGGCGTACCGTGGGTGGCCCAGTACTGGCGCACGCGCGCGGCCAGGGCGCCGATGTAGCCGGCGTCGTCGTGGTAGCGGTTGACGAAGCGCAGCTCGGGCACGTGGCGCGCGCGCGCGGCCCAGGCGTTCACGGCGTCCGACACGCTGGCGGTGGTCGTGCCCGAATATTGCGGGTAGGCATTGAGCACCAGCACGCGCGTGACGCCTTCGCGCCGCAGGGCGTCGAGCTGGTCGGGAATCGACGGGTTGCCATAGCGCATGGCGGGGCGCATCACCACGCGGTGGCCCTGCGCGCCCAGCGCGGCATGCAGCAGGGCGGCCTGCTTCTGCGTCCACACCTTCAGCGGCGAGCCCTCGGGTGTCCAGACGGTCTGGTACTTGGCGGCCGACTTCGCGGGCCGGGTGCGCAGGATGATGCCGTGCAGGAGGGGCTTCCAGGCGATGGCCGGAATCTCGACCACGCGCGGGTCTGAAAGGAACTGCGCCAGATAGCGGCGCACGGCCGGTGCGGTGGGCTCGTCGGGTGTGCCCAGGTTGCACAGCAGCACGG